>CAYYEC010000022.1:3493-16920 GCA_964470745.1 uncultured Eubacteriales bacterium
TCAGGGGAGAGACCACGATAAATAGTTTTTCCATCTATCAACCTCTAGCTGCTTTTCTCCAGGTCCTCTAGTTCCTATTCCGCCTCCAAGCCTCGACATCTGACTACCCAAGCCAATTAGCCTGGGAAGCATATATTTTAATTGAGCTAATTCTACCTGGAGCTTACCATCCCTTGATTTTGCCCGTTGAGCAAATATATCCAGGATTAAAGTTGTTCTGTCAATTACTTTTGCCCCGGTTATACTTTCAAGATTTCTAACCTGGGAACCAGTTAAATCATCATCAAAAATTATTGTATCTGTACTTAATGCCTGTCTTATTAGGCTGAGTTCTCCAGCTTTACCCTTTCCAATTAGAAAAGCCGCATCTCTGGCTTGTCTTTTTTGGAGAATTTTCTCTACCACTATTCCCCCTGCTGTCTTTGTCAATTCAGCTAGCTCCTCAAGTGATCTCTCACCTTCTGTTTTACCATCAATAATTTTCCCCTTAGAAGTCTCAACAGCAACTAAAATTGCCCTTTCTGGCTCATTATCAGACTCAAAAAACAATTCTTTAAGTTCTTTATCTCTTTGTAATAGAACATCAAATAATGAATTTATTTTTGAATCCTTTATAGAATATGGGCCATAAATTTCATTATCATCAGTATTTTGCTTTAGACTTAGCGGTAATGCAGCAAAGATATCGTTTACTTCGCCCTCATTTACACCAACTGCAATCATTGCATCCAGTTTCAATTTTGTCAGAGAATTAAGGTCAACAGCCGAGAGCATTCCATCACCATTTGGGTGGGTGTGAATACATCTGATGCCTGAAAGTCTCATTTTATTTCTTCTGCCTTCAACAACAGGCAATGACACAGTGGTACTATCTCCTACGCTGACATCTATTATATTTCCCTTTCGATTTATATAAACTGCAATCTCCCTGTTTATCCTTCCAGTAAGGTCAGCCATCTTTTCTGCAAGTTCTCTCGGAACAAAATCAGTTGTTTCTTCAATATCGTATAATTCTTCAATTTCATCTATTATAGAATTTCTTAATGAATCTAAATTTCCACTTACGCTAATGTTACTCACCCTTTTATAAATTTAATAAGGTTATTGTATATTAGTTATGGATTAGTGTCCAGACTATCAAGTGAAAAAATCAGGGGACGGTGAAATCACCGTCCCCTGATTTTGATTTTATTGTATCTCTATTTTTCTTTCCTCAGGCTTTCTGACTTCCTTTTTAGGAATTGTGATACTTAAAACTCCATCATTGTATTTTGCCTGAACTTCTTCATGTTTTGCATTTTCCACATAGAAACTTCTTGAATAAGCTCCATATTTTCTTTCTTTCCTTAAATAATTTTCTTTTTCTTCTTTTATTTCCTCTTTATGTTCTACTCCAATTGTAAGAACTTCATCTTTAAGTTCAAGCTTAATATCTTCCTTTTTTACACCTGGGATATCAGCATCAATTATATACTCTTTTTCAGTTTCTCTAATATCAGCTTTTATTGAATAACTAGCATTAGAAAAACTACTTAAAAATGAATCGCTAAAGAAATCCTCAAAAACCCTATCTAAATTCCATAAGTCGTTTTTTAATGTTACTCCATTACTTCTCTTATTAAATGGTACTAAACTAAACATAATACACACCTCCAAAATTATTATAAATTTACTTTGACTTTCCTTGACCTTGTAATATATTTATACCATATTATATTTAACATTTCAAAGTTTGTTCTTGACTATCTTTGACCTATAATATGTATTAATTTAAGTTAGCTGTATTTTTCTCTATTTTATAAATTTTTTCTTCTATTTTCTTAATATTTCATTTTTTCTGATATTTTATGGATGTCTATATGGAACGCAATAAGTAAATTACATTAAAGTTATTTGCATCCAGAGTTTTAAAGGTAATACAACGCAATATTTTTAAAAATACTGTAAGGGATTTATTGCGTTGTATATAGATAAAAAATTAAAATAAAAGTAGGAAAAAGAAACCAGAATTATTTAAATAGTTTTAGTTTCTTTGCCATAGTCATATAAAATACAAAAATGCTGAAACTGTATAAAAATAGGATCAAAATCTTGAATAATAGCAGTATATGCATGAACTACATGCAAATAAGTATATAAATGTTTAAAAAGTACACATGGGTTTTTAATAAAAACTACACAAAAATACCTAATTTTTTAGTTTAATTAAAATGGCATGTCATCTATAATATTCATAAATGCAGCAAATGGGGAGAAGACTATATATGTTTTCTCCCTGTTAAAATTTATAAGATAATAAATATTTCATGAGAGATATGCTAAAGAAAGGGGGGATGTTAATTCAAAATATAAATTATCATATAAAAAGAAAGGAGGAGATAGAGAATTATTATTTATATTAAACGCACAAATGATTCTACATTAAATTAATATTGATATTTGTTCGTTTAATGAGTTTTATAGGTGTAGATTTCGCGTAAGTTAATAAAAACTCATGGGCATCGAGCCCATTCGTTTTTGCTTCTTTCCTTCGTCCAAGAAGCCTAATTGATATGTAGAATCATTTATGCGAAATCTATAGTAAGCTATATTTTTTGCAATAAACATTTTACATTCCTTACTCAGATATTGCAAAATAATATTCCTTTGCATATATGTTGCTTATTCCGTCCATTTAATATCTTTAATGCAACATATATAAATGACTAAGTAAAAAATAAAAAGTATGGAGGTAAGATTATGTTAAAAAGTATCAAATTACAAAAATTCAGGATGTTATTTATTATCATTGCAGCGTTAAGCTTGATGTTAATTCCTATGATAGTACAAGCTGCAGAAGTAGCAGTTCCAAATGGAGTACAATTCCAAGATACAGATGCGAATTTGGTAAATGCACATGGTGGTGGAATAATTCAAGTTGGTAATTACTACTATTGGTATGGTGAACACCGCGGTGGTATAGATGGTTGGTTATTTGAGGGAGTAAGTTGCTACAGAACAACAGACTTTAAAAACTGGGAATACAGGGGAGATGTTCTAACTAAGAACTCCGCAACGGAGTTAAATACATGTAATATTGAAAGACCAAAGGTAATTTATAATTCTTCTACAGATCAATATGTAATGTGGATGCATTGGGAAAATGGCTCTGATTATGGTGACGCAAGAGCGGCAGTTGCTTATTGCGATTCTCCAGATGGTAATTTTACATATCAAGGAAGTTTCAGGCCATATGAAAATCAAGGTATAACTGACCATGATAAAGATGGATACATGTCAAGAGATTGTAACCTATTTGTAGATACTGATGGAACTGCTTATTTCATATCTACGTCAAATGAGAATATGGATTTACATTTATATAGACTTACATCTGATTACAGGGATATTGACACTATGGTAGCAAATCTTTTTGTAGGTCAGCAAAGAGAAGCGCCGTGTCTGTTTAAACGTAATGGTTATTATATTTTGCTAACATCAGGCTGTACTGGATGGGAGCCAAATCAGGCCAAATATGCCTATTCTACAAGTCTTTCAAGTGGCTGGTCATCACTAATCACTATAGGGAATTCAACAACTTACTATTCACAACCTGCATATGTAGTAAGAATCCAGGGAACATCTGGAACTAACTATTTATACATGGGTGACAGATGGGCAGGTGCATGGAGTGGTAAAGTAAATGATTCAAGATACGTTTGGGCACCATTAACATTCAGCTCAGATACAAGTATGTCGATGATTTATTACGACTGCATTGCTATAGATACTGAAACAGGTAAACTTTCAAGTTCAAATGCAATTATTACTGTAAATGATTCTACGACAGGAACAAGTAATAATCAGTTTAATTATTCAGGCTCATGGAGTTCTGGTTATCAAGAAGGCTCTCACAATAATGACAATCATTGGTCAGGAACAAGTGATAATTATTATCAAGTAAAATTTAACGGTACAGAGGTTAAGGTTTATGCTGCAAAAGCACCAAATCATGGTATAGCAGCCATCTCTATAGACGACGGAGCAGAAACACTTGTAGATTATTATACTGCAAATAGAAATGAATGTGCTCTTATTTATACCAGCCCAACTTTATCAGCAGGACAGCATACTCTTAAAGTTAGAGTAACAGGTACAAAAAATGCAAGTTCAACAGGAGTTTATATTCCAGTAGATAGAGTAGATATAGCAGCCAGTTTAAATAGTGCTCCTGTAAGAATAAATGCTGGTGGCAGTGACTATACAGATGGCTCGGGCAATACATACTATGCTGATAACTCCTATTTAGGTGGAGTAACAGGCAGCAAGACTAATTCAATCAGTGGTACTACAGATGATAATCTTTATAGAGTTTACAGGTATGGAAGCAACTTTAATTATAATATACCTATTGAAAATGGAACATACACAGTTACTCTTAAATTTATTGAAAGCTACTGGAATTCAAGTGGAAAGAGGATATTTGATGTAAGTGCTGAAGGTTCTGTAGTAATAGACGATTTGGATATATATAGCCAAGTAAGAAAATTTTATGCTTATGATAGGAGCTTTCAGGTGACTGTAAATGATGGAGAATTAAATCTTAATTTTGTTTCCAGCGTAGATAATGCGATAATATCAGCAATAGAGATAACTAATTAACATGTGTTTAACATTAGTTATTGTAATGTTAACTTTATTTTTCTAATTATATTAAACGCACAAATGATTCTACATTAAATTAATATTGATATTTGTTCGTTTAATGAGTTTTATAGGTGTAGATTTCGCGTAAGTTAATAAAAACTCATGGGCATCGAGCCCATTCGTTTTTGCTTCTTTCCTTCGTCCAAGAAGCCTAATTGATATGTAGAATAATTTACGCGAAATCTATAAAAAACTTATTTTGCAAAATTATGTTTACCTATTTTTATTACAATTGGACGTGACCAAATCCATTTACTAGTTGCAGTCACTGGATTATAATAGTAAATACAGCCATAACTTGGATCCCAACCATTTAGAGCATCTTTAGCTGCTTTGTATGATCCATCGGAAGGCTCAAGATTAATTTGACCATCAGATACAGCATCAAAAGCGCCAGGCTGATAAATAACGCTTGCAATAGTGCTTGGGAATCTGCTATCCCTGGTTCTGTTTAATACAACAGCAGCTACGGCAACCTGTCCAGTGTAAGGCTCTCCTCTGGCTTCACCGTGAATTAAATGAGCAAGTAGATTTACATCTTTATTTGAAGAAACCGTAGTAGCTGCAGTTTGCTGTGCTTGAGTACCAGTTGGTAATCCCAGAGCCGATAGGGTTTCTGGTCCAGCTACTCCATCCACAGTAAGCCCATTTTTATATTGAAATTCTCTAACAGATTTGTAGGTCTGATATCCATAAATACCATCTACTATTCCTTTATAATATCCCCAATTATATAATTTTGCCTGGATATCAATTACTTCTTGACCACTGGACCCGTAATAGGATAGTGCGGCCCTACTATAGCCGTATAAGTCATTTAGACGTTCTTTATATACATATGAAGTAGTTAATAAAATTGCTAGAATAAAAGTAATAATTAATAATAAAAACCTTCTCTTTTGCAAATTAATTCTCCTTTACAAATAATAATTTGATTTTAATGAATTTATAGTTTATTTTTTGTAATGTATTGCAAAATATTCATACAAATAAAAAACATAAAAATCTGTAACCAATTTACACTTAAATGAATAGTATAAACTATGTGAATTTTTTTGGGAGGTGTAAATATGGGTCTATTTGGAGAAAGATTTAATAACTCTGAAATTCTATTCTTTATAATATTGTTTTTACTTATATTTACTCGTGACAACTTCTATAATAGGACTGAAAGAGTTGATGAAAATTTTGACGAAGTAATTGACTAAGAGGTACATAAAGAATACTTGATTTCTTAAAATTTCAAATGAGGATTGAAATAAACAGCAGTAATATTTACGAGAGATATAATAATAAACCTACCATAATGTCGGTAGGTTTATTATTATATCTCTCTTCCTGCAAAAAATATGTATAAAAGTATAATAACCAAAAAATCATCATCAGGATTGTCATTTAGCAAAATAAAAATTATACCCAACAGCACGATATCATCTAATTTAAAACGTAAATTAAAGGAATCCAGGAATGGGAGTTTAAAATTATTTAAAAATGAATTATTGTTGGAATGATATGCTCGGGCATTTTTTTCCAGCGGAACTTCTACCTCGTTTGGAAGAGGTATGTCATTTAATTCATTTATTTTATTAGAGGTTTCTTGATTTTCCTGAGCATAATTCATAGGAGTCCCTAAATAGCGTCTGTTTCTTTGTGGATACCCTCTGTAAACCATTTATGAATCCCCCTTATTTGCCTTTTTCCATTTCAGTAAATATTTTTGCCATACTTGACATACGAAGTAAATTTATGCATTTATTACATTTATCTCTTCGTGTATTATTAAGGAATGGCATTATAGCATTTAGTAAATTGACTCTGGAATCCTTTGAAGAATTTACAGTATCTAAAATAGTTTTAGCTTTTCTTACCATTTCAAGGTTGTTATCTATATTTTGTCTGGAACCAGATGAGTTATCAAACATTTGATGGTTTGAATTTTGATGGTTTGAGCTCTGACTATTTGAATTCTGGGAATTCGAATTAGATTCACGTGATTCTTCGGTATTTGAAGCACTTGAAAGCATCTGTAAAACTTTCTTTATATTTTCTTCATTACCTTGCTGGCCAAAGATCTCAGATATTTGTTTTATTTTGTTATCCAATTCATCACTCATGAAATATCACCTTTCCTTTGTGGCTATTAGCAGCGGGTAATAGACAATAAATATTTATATAAACCTCATTGCCTATTGCCTATTACCTATTGCCTTACTACTATGTATATTCAAAAATTATTGTATAATGTCTTTGATTTTTTTAATAACTTCATCACCTTGATTACCTATAAGCTCTGACAGTTTATCCAAATCGGAACTAGATATTTTTTTCTTCAGTTCGTCAAAGTTTATATTCATTTCTCCAAGTTTTGATTTATCAAACTCATCTATTTTTTCTATAAGCTCATTTTTGTCCATTTTGTTAATCTTTTTAGCTAAATCTTGAGTGTCTCCGTTTTTAAGCATTTCAAGTGCAGTATTAATTTTTTTTTGCAATACCTTTTCATCCATTTTCCCTAATAGCTGTGATAATTTTTTGTTTAAAGATTCACTCATATTACCATTCCTTTCTTAAATTTAGTAAAGTTTAAATAAGAGATATTAAAATCAATAATCCAAAATGTAGGTTAAGCAAAATAATAGATGGAGAAAAATCAATTTTCAAATCCATCTATAATTGGACAAACAAGGTTTAACAAATGTTTATCCAAAAAGAAAAGTGCAACTTTAATCCCCTCCTGCATGAGTATATATTTATACTATGCAGAGGGGATGCATTTGTTACAAAATATTAATATTATTTATAAAATAGTAACAAGAATATAAGTATAAAAAATAGTAAAGAACTGTCTCCTTGTGTATATATATTATTTGTACAACATGTCATACTTTATCACCTCATTAAAATTGCTTTTTAAACAATTTTAGTCTTATTATTTCTATATTTACATAATATTAAATAAGTCAATTATATGTTACATAATTATGATAAAATTTAATTATTCATATGTAAATTCATTTTTGCGATTTATATATGAATATAGGGTGGTATAATACTATATAATATTAAGTGCTGGGAGTTGAATATTATGAATATTATCCAGATGGTTCTAATCTTTATAGAAGGAATTTTGACTTTTGTTTCACCATGTATCTTACCACTTATACCTATTTATGTAGTATATTTAGCCGGAGTATCCGATTACACGGAAATACAGGATAACCAAAAGGGGACACTTTTAATAAACTCTATTGGCTTTGTTGTTGGATTCACAATAGTTTTTGTTACTCTTGGTATGACAGCAACGGCATTGGGAAGCTTTTTAGGAGAGCATATAGATATTTTTAGGAGAATAAGTGGACTTATAATGGTATTACTGGGATTGAATTTTGCAGGTATTTTAAATATAAAGTTTCTTAATACTGAAAAGAGATTTGAGTATAATTTCAAACAGCTAAAATTTGTTAATTCAATAATTTTTGGTTTAGTATTTTCTATTGGATGGACTCCCTGTGTTGGTACATTTCTGTCTTCTGCATTACTAATGGCAAGTAACTCAAGTACTATTTATCTAGGCGGATTTATGTTATTTGTATTTTCTATGGGATTAGGAATTCCGTTTATTGTAACTGCAGTCATATTTGATAAGATAAAATCTACAATAAAGCTATTACAGAGAAATTTAAAGATTATTAATATAATTTCGGGGATAATATTAGTATTAGCTGGAATATTAATATTTTTTGATAGATTTAAATATCTGAATATTATATAATATAGATATAAATATTATTTTTCTCAAATATAAGGAGTTGAAATGCAATGAAGAATGTGTTAAGAATGTTTTTATGGATTGCAGTAGCAGTATTGGGCTTTGCCATTTTATTTAATCTTTATGGAAGGATAAAAGATAACAAAATAAGTAGTATCCCTGAGCAAAATATAACTAATTACAAGGGGGATAATACCGACAAAGTCATGGCAACTGATTTTACTCTAAAGGATATTGAGGGAAATACAGTGAAACTTTCTGATTTTAGAGGTAAAAAGGTTATCTTGAATTTTTGGGCTTCCTGGTGTCCACCATGCAAGGCAGAGATGCCGGATATTCAAAAAGTTCATGAAGAATTAATGAAAGCAAATGAAGCGGTGGTATTATCAATTGATTTATCAAATGGCTATAATGGAGAAACAAAAGAGCAAGGAGCAAAATACTTTAAAAAAAATGGATTTACTTATAGAGTAGTATTTGATAATGATTCTAAAGTAGCAATGGAATATAAAATTTCAAGTATTCCAACAACATATTTTATTAATAAAGATGGAACAATATTTGATAATGTAGTTTATTATGCTGGAACTTCCGATAAAATTCTTGGAGGAACTGACTATAAAACAATAATGGATAATATAAATAGAATGGAATAGATTTTATAAAATTTAGTAGGAGGGTGGTTTATGACAAGCAATATTATAAACATAACAAGTGATAATTTTGAACAGGAAGTAATAAAAAGCCAACTGCCTGTAATAGTGTACTTTTACTCAGATGATTGTGCTCCATGTATGGCCTTATCTCCGATGTTTGATAGAATGGCTGAAAGATATGGTGAGGCAATAAAGTTTGTAAAGGTATTTAGACTACAAAACAGAGATTTGGCAGAAAAATACAATGTTAAAAGCAGTCCAACGTTATTATTCTTTAGAGAAGGAAAAGAAGCTTGCCTAAGATTGACAGGATATATTTGCAAACCGGAACTTAGAAAAGCTATTGAAACAGTTATTGGCGGGGAATGCAATGAAACTAAAAGAGAAAAAGTCAGGTGTGATGTACTTATAATTGGTGGTGGACCTGCAGGTCTATCAGCAGCAATATATGCTGCCAGATCTAAGCTTTATACTATAATAGTTGAAGAAGGGCTTACAGGAGGACAGGTGGCAACGACTTATCATGTGGCAAATTATCCTGGAACAAATGGCGTTGTAAGAGGAAACGACTTAGTAGATAATATGAAGAAACAGGCTGAAAGTTTTGGGACAATTATAGATGACCTAAAAGAAATAAGTGAAGTAATCTTTGATGGAAAAGAAAAGTGTGTCAAAACAGAAGATACGGACTACTATGCTAAAAGTATAATTATTGCTACCGGTGCGAGTCCAAGGAAGCTTCCAGCAGAAGGTGAAAGAGAATTTAGAGGGAGAGGGGTACATTATTGTGCAACATGTGATGGAGCTATGTACCAGGATGCAAATATTATAGTAGTAGGTGGTGGTACATCTGCTGTTGAGGAAGCTGTTTTTTTAACCAGATATGCAAAACATATTACCATAATAAGCAGGGGAAAAAGCTTTAAGGCTGCTCAAGCTTCCCAGAACGAAGTCTTTAGTAATCCTAATATTAGTGTTATATGGGATACTGAGATAAGAAAAGTCAATGGTGATAACTTTGTAACCAATGTGACTGTTGAAAACTTAGTCACTAAAGAAACAAGTACAATAGAAACAGAGGGAATATTTGTATATATAGGATCAGAGCCTAAGAGCAGCCTTTTTCAGGGGAAGTTGGATTTAGACGATTATGGATATATTGTTACTGATGAAGACATGATGACAAGTGTTAGAGGTGTATATGCTGCAGGGGATATTCGGAAAAAAAAGATCAAGCAGATTTCTACTGCGGTTGGTGACGGGACAGTTGCAGGTGTAATGGCTGAAAGATTTCTAAGTGAAAAAGGGGAGAAAGATATTACAAAAGATCTAGAAGATGAATGCTAAGATGATTAAATAATAACTCCCGATTTTGAAACGAGGAATTTTTCCATAGTGCAAGGCGGAGGAAGGAGTAATACTGACGTATTTTGACTGACCACAACGTAGCAATATCGGAAAATAACCGCTTCAAAAATGGGAAGTTATTATTTGGCCATTCTTTAGGGATTGTCCTAACAAAGAAAGATATGATAAAATATATATAAATACTATGGAATGAGTGAATAATGAAATCGGGAATGTATTATTTACTCGTTCACAAAAGGGGTTTAGAATATGTATGACGTTATTATAATTGGAAAAGGTCCTGCTGGGATATCAGCAGCATTATATACTGCAAGAGCTAATTTAAAAACTTTAATTATTGGAACAAATCAAAGTGTGCTTTTAAAAACTGATAAAATAGAGAATTATTATGGATTTGAAAATCCTATTAGTGGGAAGTACTTATTGGAACAGGGTGAAAATCAGATTAAAAGGATAGGTGCCCAAATAATTGAAGATGAGGTTATAGGAGTAGAGAAAGAAGAATGCTTTACAGTGATAACTACAAATGAAAAATATCATGCAAAGAGTGTTTTAATGGCAACAGGCCAACCTACAAAGCAAATAAAAATAGAAAATTTAAATAAATTTGAAGGTATTGGAATTAGTTACTGTACTACTTGTGATGGTTTTTTCTACAATAACTTAAAGGTAGGAGTTTTGGGTTATAAAGATTTTGCTATTCATGAAGCAAAAGAATTAGAAGCATTTACAAAAAATATTACAATATACACAAATGGAATGGAACCGGATTTAAACCAAAAATCTCTAGTAGAAGCTGTAAAATATGGACTTAACACTAAAAAAGTAGTAAAAGTTGATGGCTCTGAATTTTTACAGAAAATATTTTTTGAAGATGGGACAAGTGAGGATATAGATGGATTATTTGTAGCATATGAAAGTGCTTCAAGTATTGATTTCGCAAGGAAATTAGGAGTTATGACTGAAGGGAATTCTATCGTGGTTGATCAGTTTCAGCAGACAAATGTTGAAGGCCTGTTAGCAGCAGGGGATTGTACAGGTGGATTCAAACAGATTTCAGTAGCTGTAGGACATGGAGCAATGGCTGGCAGAAAGCTTATAGAATATGTAAGGAACTTGTAATTTAAACATATATTGCATTAAAGACATTACATGAAAGGGAATATGTAACGTATGAACAGATGTTTATTTCAAAAAATATAGGTCTTTTGTTTTAGAGATTTTTGTGATAGAATAGCTTTACATTTATTGTGAAAAGGTGATAAGATTGACTGATAGAGAATTATTAGAATTGATAGTTGCTCAAGTAGGTAAATTAACTATTGATGTTAATGAATTAAAAGATGGTCAGAAAAGGCTTGAAGAAGGTCAGGTGAAACTTGAAGAAGGTCAGGCGAAACTTGAAGGTGGTCAGAGAAAGCTTGAGATAATAATCGAGCATGATATAAAGCCAAAAATTGAGGCACTTTTTGATGGATATAAATTACATACTGAACAGCTTAATAGGATTGAAAATGAGGTTTCTCGTCATGAAGAAGTAATCTTAAGAAAAATTAAATAAGACATATTTAAACAAAGTGTCAAGAAAATATTAAAGGGGTTATAGGCATACATTTTACCTTTATATTTTCTTGACATTTATTTTTTGGTGATAGATAATGTACAATGTAAATGTTATTTTGTTAAGAACTTGGAGGAATTATAAATGTCTATAAAAGAAGAAGCTTTAAAATTGCACGGTGAGTGGAAAGGTAAAATTGAGGTAATAAGTAAAGTACCTGTTAAGAATAAAAAAGATTTATCAATTGCATATACACCAGGAGTTGCTGAACCATGTCTTGCAATAGAGAAGGATGCTAACCTTTCATATGAATACACCAGAAGAGGAAATCTAGTAGCAGTTGTTACAGACGGAACAGCGGTTTTAGGCCTTGGAGATATAGGGCCAGAGGCAGGTATGCCCGTAATGGAAGGTAAATGTGTATTGTTTAAAACTTTTGCTGATGTTGATGCATTTCCATTATGCGTTCGTTCAAAGAGTGTTGACGATATAGTAAATACAGTAAGACTTCTTGCAGGTAGTTTTGGAGGAGTCAATTTAGAAGATATTTCAGCTCCCAGATGTTTTGAAATAGAAAAAAGACTTAAAGAAGAATGTGATATACCTATATTTCATGATGATCAGCATGGAACAGCAGTTGTTACATTAGCGGCAATGTTTAATGCTCTAAAAATAGTCAAAAAGGATATAAAAGATATTTCTGTTGTTGTAAATGGGTCAGGCGCTGCGGGAGTTGCTGTTACTAAATTGCTGATGGCCTTAGGATTAAAGAATGTTGTTCTTTGTGATAGGAAAGGTGCTATTTATGAAGGTAGAGAAGGGCTTGATTCTTCAAAATCCGAAATGGCAAAGATTACAAATCTAGATAAGAAGAGTGGAGCTTTAGGAGAAGTAATTGCAGGTGCTGATGTATTTATAGGTCTATCTGCTCCAAATATGTTAACAAAAGATATGATTAAGACCATGGCTAAAGACCCTATAATATTTGCCATGGCAAATCCTACTCCGGAAATTATGCCTGATGAAGCTAAGGAAGCAGGAGCTAGAGTTGTTGGAACCGGGCGTTCAGACTTTGCCAATCAGATAAATAATGTATTGGCTTTCCCGGGTATATTTAGGGGTGCTTTAGATGTAAGAGCCAGCGATATAAATGATGAGATGAAAATTGCGGCAGCCAAAGCTATTGCAAGTCTTATAAGTAATGATGAACTAAATGAAGATTATGTAATACCTGCTCCTTTTGATAAAAGAGTTGGACAGGCTGTAGCGCAAGAAGTTGCTAAAGCTGCCAGGGAATCCGGTGTAGCCAGAATATAGCGGGCGATAAGCCATGGGGACGGTTCTCCTGACTATTATGCATATGCATAATAGTCAGGAGAACCGTCCC
>CAYYEC010000023.1:0-16869 GCA_964470745.1 uncultured Eubacteriales bacterium
CTCTAATTTCAAGGATTACGGGCTGTCTTTATCTCTTTTTGCTGCAAAAGTCAGGATATTGTATCAAATTCATATAATTTCGTCAATATTTTTTTTATAACCGCTACAGCAAATTCACGAATCCATATTTCAGGTTTGAGCTTTTTATTTTATTTTTTGTGCCACAATAAAAGCGTAAATGAATATTTTACATAGAATAATCTATAGGTTAAAAAATGTATACATAGTAAGATATCGCCTATTAAAGAAATAATAAAAAATGCAATGATATAATACCTTATAAACTAGATATTATATCATTGCATTTTTTATGTTTAAGCAATTGCATTACTCGCCATATATATTATTTTATATTTAATTCATTTACAATTTCTCTAAACCTATTTCCTCTCTCCTCAAAATTTCTAAACATATCAAAACTTGCACTAGCAGGTGAAAGTGTAATAATATCTCCTACTTCTGCATTTTCATATGCAGTATATACAGCATCCTCCAAAGTACTTTTATAAATTACCGGTATATCTTTTCCTTCACCTGTTCTTTCAATTTCATCTATTAATGCCTTTTCAATTTTTGGTCCAGTCTTTCCAATTAAAATTAATAACTTAACTTTTTCAATAATGACTTCCCCCATGCTGTCATAAGGTATTTTTTTATCATATCCACCAGTAATTAATATAACTTTGTGTCTAAATGACCTTAAGCTGGCAATAGTCCTTGTAGGGCTGGAAGCAATTGAATCATTATAGAATCTGACTCCTTCTATCTCTGCTATTGCCTCATTTCTATGTTCAACACCTTTAAATGTAGTAGCTACTTCCTTTATAGTATTTGGTTCTACATAATCTATAACAGCTGCAATTGCAGCAAGATAATTTTCAACATTATGTACTCCATGTATGAGAATGTCTTCATCTTCAACAATTTCAATTTGTTTATCTACAAATTTATATACCAATTTCTTATTTTTAAGAGTTGCTCCGTTATCAAGCTCATTTATCCTACAAAAAAACCTGACTTCTCCTTTGGCTTCGTCAGCAAAACTTTTTGTAATTTTATTATCGTAATTAAGAATTAATTTACTTCCTTGAGTTTGATATTTATAAATATTTTTTTTGGCTTCAACATATTCTTCCATAGATTTATGGACATCTAAGTGATTTGGAGATAAATTTGTTATCACCGCAATATGAGGACTTTTTTTCATTGTATGTAGTTGAAAGCTGCTTAATTCCAAAACAACTTTATCAGATTCTTTTATTTCATCAATCTGACTTAATAATGGATTACCAATATTCCCACCCAACCAGCATTTATATCCTTCTGCCTTTAACATTTTATAAATCAAAGTGGTAGTGGTAGTTTTTCCATCACTTCCTGTAACAGCAAAGATCTCTGCCGGACATAAATCCATGAATACTTCCATTTCCGAAGTAAGTTCTGCTCCTTCTTCTACAGCTTTAACCAGTTCAGGAATATCATATCTCACTCCAGGAGTTCTAAAAATTATATCAAATCCCTTTAAACTGTCCAAATAATTAATACCTAAACAGAACTTAACATTTCCACCTTCAAAGTCAATTAAAGAACATTTAAGCTTAGATTCTTCCGATTTGTCGAAAGCAGTAACATCAACTCCTAGATTACATAAATATTTAATTAATGGAATATTGCTTATACCAATCCCTAAAACCGCTACCTTTTTATTTCTAATATAGTGTTTAAACTCATTTAATTTTTTATTCAAGCTTCTTCCTCCTGTAGCCTATTTATACCTATATATAAAAATTATAATTTTCCACTTGCAATTATAACACAATTTTAGTAAAATATTAATGCTTTCATTCATAATTCTAACCAAATTTATTATGGTTTAGATACAGAATTATTTTTTTATAAAAAATGGAATATAATTATGCGAGAGTGGTGGAATTGGCAGACGCGCTAGATTCAGGTTCTAGTGTGTGCAAGCACGTGTGGGTTCGAATCCCATCTCTCGCACCACACTTTGTCTGAAAAGCCCTATTTATAGGGCTTTTCAGCATTTTAAAAACTCTTTTTTCAGTCTAAAGTTTCTAGATTTTAGTTATTTTTTGCATCTATTTCGGATATATAAAGAAAAAAGAAGGTATTACCCTTCCATTACTTCAATCAATTTCCTAACAACTACTAAATTAATGGCTCTTTTTAAATTGTATGCAAGGAAACTAAGCCCCATCTCGGCTGTGGCTTTTTCTTTTCCTTTACATAACAGATAATATCCTTCATGATATCGCTTGACTGTGCCAAAAGGATGTTCTGACAAACACATTCGCTCTTTTATTTTGTGTTTTTCTTCCTTTATCCTTAAAGCAACTTTTTTCTTTATCTCATTCTTCCTCCATGACACCAAGGATATTAAAATACTTTTCTGTTTTCTAGTCCTTTTTTTTAAATTGTCCTTGACATGGGGACCACTTTACTTTATCACGCTAGCCACTTTTTTATTCACTTCTTTATTCTTCTGTTCTCAAATTTTGAGACCATCAGAATCCTGTCTCTTCATCGTACTGGTATCAAATTTATGTTATAATACATAATTTACCGATAATTAACAATTATTTTTTTGACAAAAGTCACATAAAATATTTAGGTTTCTGGATTGATATTTTAAAAGTAAAATTAAATTAAAAAAATGTAATAAAATTTATAAAATCTATATTCAGGTAAATAATGTTTTGTCATTTATGTTGAAAATAATTTGCTTTTTAGTTAAAATTTTATCGTATGTTAGACTCAAGAAGTTACATTAGAATTTGTGTAACATATAAACTAAGGTGTATGATTTAACAATATATGAATAAAAAAATGTAATATGTTTATTTTATACCATATAAAAAATAGTTTATAAATATTATTTATATAGTAAAAGGGATTATTTAAAAAATGTAGAATATTATCAATATAACTGAAACTGACAAATTTTATTATATTTAACCCTAAATGGAGGCAAAATGCAAATATACAACTTTGTTTTGAAATCAAACATTATGTTTGAAGTTAATTCTATAGAAAAAATATTAACCTTATGTGAAAATGCAATAATGAATTTTAACGTTAGTGAAGATATTCAGTTTAAGTTAAAGAGCATAATTCATGAATTAGTTGTGAACTCCTTAGAGCATGGCTACAAAAAGAAATCGGGTATAGTAAATATAGAAATAAAAAAGAGTGATACTTTTGTTTTCTTTGAAATAAGCGATGAAGGTGATGGTATAGACCTCTCACAGATTGATTTAAATCGCGAAATTTTTGATTTAAATTCTTTTACTACCAGAGGTTGGGGACTTTCAATAATAAATAATTTTTCTAAAGATATGAAGATTCAGTCAAACGAACCTAAAGGTACCAAAATATCTCTAACTTTGCCAATATAACAAACTAAAGGAAGGGAACTAGTAGTTTGTAAAGTTTCTTTTTCATAGTTCTTATTAAAGTTTTACAAATCTATTTCCTTGATTTGTGGTCTGCCTACCCTTAACAACATGCTTTACATACCACTATTTCCTATCCTTTAGTTTAGTTCTTATTCTCTCTAATTTTTATAAATCATATATATTCTTATCCAAACACAACTTTGCTCTTTCTTTAGTTTTTTTATCAGCTTTAAGAGCATTTTCTAAAAATTCCGGAGTATTAATTAGAAAATTCCTCATTGACTCTTTTGGATTTTTTATAAAATCGCTTACCAATTCAAATTGTTTACTATCTATATATCCCAAAGACAAGACTTTTTCAAACAGATTTCTATTAATATCTATCATAGAATATGATTCAACACCAAAGCTATTTAAAAGCTCCTGTCCACCTTGCTTTCTATCTACTACAACTACACTCCATTTTATTTGTCCATTTCTTTCTTTAATGGCTGGAATCCAGGCTCTTTCATAGCTGGAAGCTTCAGTTATCAAATCAGCTATATGAAGAACATATTTATTCTGTAAATTATTTATCTCTGAAACTTTACTATCTTCAAATTTTACAACCTTTAGATCTTTGTATACAGTAAGGTGTGGTTTATTTAATTTCTCAGCAATAACTAATGAGAAAAACCAATCACGTCTCTCTCCCCCTGAAATATAGTCAACCTGCTCAATGTCAATATTAGACTTGATAAAATCAATCATTTCATCTATTAGTCCTTTGTAAATCTGGTCACTATTGTAGTTATTTAAAGTTGCATCAAGTACTATGCCAGGACAGGAAAAAATCTCTTGTTTGGATTCATCAATTAGCTTTAGTAAATCATTAGCTTTTTCTTCGCTGCCATATAGAAAGTGTGTGTTTATGTAGTAAGGACCAATTGTTCCTGAAGTATACCAAAATGGCTTATTTTCAGGACATACTCTAACTGCGTTTGTTTCAAATAACCAGCTTACTAATTTTTCGTTAGCGCCCATTTAAAATTCCCCCTATTTGATTTAATATTTATTTCTATTTTCCATCTTATTTAAATTTTCAATCCACCATTTCTGATTTTGAATGGTACTGTGTTCTTGTCCAAGATGAGAAGCATCTCCTTCAAGAATAGGCTTAAATTCATTTGTGCCGTGGTCATATTCTATGATTGTTATAGATGTATTATCATACCAGGGTATATTTATCATCTCTACAAGTTCACATGAACGAAACTTACACATCATTGACCTTATAGCTGTGCCATGGGTAACAATACAAATATCTTTACCATTATTATTTTTAATTATATACATTACTTTATCTAATAAACGTTTTTGAAAATCAAACATTGATTCACCATCTGGCATTTGATGAATATGAGGTGTGTTTTCCCATGTGTCATATTCTTCCGGCCATAATTCAGGTAATTCATCCCATCTTTTACCTTCCCATTCTCCACCATTTATTTCTTTTAGCTTATCTGTCTTAATTATAGGAAGATTTTTGACCTTAGAAATATACTCAGCTGTTTGAACTGTTCTTTTCATGCTGCTGGAATAAATAATATCTATATTTATATCTTTTAGTCTTTCCGCAGCTAGTTTTGCCTGGATATGACCCTTTTCCGTTATTCCTTCGTCAGTCCAGCCATGAAATATTCTCTTTAGATTCCCCTGCGCTTCCGCATGCCGTACAAATATAAGCTTAGTCTTCATAACTCTCTCCTATACAGAAATATCCTATTTAACTCATTGAACAAAGCATTAGAATATGTATGATTCCAGAAAGTTTCAAAGCACCTTCTGAATAACTTCTTTCCAACAAGTTATAAATTCAGCTTCGAAGTCCAGTCTCACAGGTCATTCCAAACTTTCTCCTCTATGCAGTGCTATGTAGCAAGGCTTCGAAGAGTGAAACTTTCTTCCACCATACATATTCTAAGTTATATTAAACGCACAAATGATTTTCATTAAATTAATATTGATATTTGTTCGTTTAATGAGTTTTATAGGTGTAGATTTCGCGTAAGTTAAATTGATATGTAGAATCATTTACGCGAAATCTATAAAACACCGAATTAATTTAATTCAACTTTTCCTATTATGTTACTAAGTTTAGTCAATTTATGCATTTTCATATATTTTTCTATTCCTTCTAAAATATCTACACAAGCTGATGGATTTACAAAGTTTGCAGTACCAACCATTACACTGCACGCGCCTGCAAGGATAAACTCTATTGCATCTTCACCTGTTGTTATTCCACCCATTCCTATAACCGGAATTTTTACAACACTCGCCGCCTCGTATACCATGCGAACAGCGATAGGCTTTACTGCTGGACCTGAAAGTCCCCCGGTATTATTATGTAAAATAGGTTTTTTTCGATGAATGTCAATTGCCATTCCTAAAATTGTATTTATTAATGAAATAGCATCCGCTCCTGCATCTTCTGCAGCTGCAGCTATTTCTTTTATATCTCTTACATTTGGAGTTAATTTGACAATAAGTGGTTTGTTACAATATTTTTTAACCTTTGAGACTACCTCAGTTATTCCAGAAACTGTGCTTCCAAATGCAACACACCCCTCCTTTACATTTGGACAAGATACATTCAACTCAATACCATCAATATCTGCATCTCCTAAAATTTCAACCATCTTGCAATAATCATCAATAGTACTTCCTGCAACATTTGCTATAATGGCTGTATCGAACGTTCTCAAATACGGTATCTCATTCTTAATAAATCCTTTAACTCCGGGGTTCTGAAGACCCACGCTATTTAGTATCCCCGCAGGTGTTTCTGCTATTCTTGGTGGAGGATTCCCTTTAGTAGGCTCTAGCTTTAATCCCTTAACTGAAATTCCGCCTAATTTATTCAAATCCATATATTCTGCATATTCTCTACCAAAACCAAATGTACCAGAAGCTGCAATTACCGGATTTTTCATCTTTAGTCCTGCAATATTTATGCTTAAATCTACGTTATTCATTATTTACCTCCACTTCGCGGGCTATAGTCCCTTACCTTATTCCAATATTACTTCGTCACTCCAAAAAACCGGTCCATCTTTACAAACATGACTATATTCCCAATCATCCCCTAATTTCGTTTTACAAGCACATACAAGGCATGCACCTATACCACAACCCATTCTTTGCTCCATTGAAACCTGACATTTAGTATTATAGCTGTCTGCTATTTCAACAACCTTTTTTATCATTGGAGTTGGTCCACATGTAAAAATAATGTCATATTTATTCTTTTTCAAGTCTTCTAAAAGTAAATCTGTCACTAAACCTTTATAGCCGGCACTTCCATCATCTGTTGACATATAGAAATTATTTGCTGCATTTTCAAATTTATCAGTAAGGACTACAAAATTTTTATTTCTAAAACCAATAAAAGCTGATTTTTCAGCATCTCTATATTCATTAAGTAAATACAAAAGTGGGAAAATTCCAATTCCTCCACCAATAACAGCTACTTTTTTATATTCATTTGAAATCTTAAAATAATTACCAAGTGGTGCTATTATATCAACAAAACTTCCGTTTTTGCTTTTGGATAATAGTTCTGTTCCGATTCCCTTGATTTGAAAAACTATATCAAAAGTGTTCTTATCTTTTTCAACATTGCAAATGCTAATAGGGCGTCTTAGCAGCGCATTAATACCTTCTGCACATTTTATATTTATAAACTGTCCCGGCTTTGCATTTTGAGATACAAAATCAGATTCTATTGTCATTTTGTAAATAGAATCTGCAATTTTATCTATTGACTTAACTTTTTCTTTTAATACTTTAGCCATTTCGTCCTCCTAAACACTTCTGTAATTATTATAGAAAAGGCTAAGGTGAGATACCTTAGCCCAATCCTTATAATTAGTTTTTATCTTTTTTAAAAACATCCAAGTTAACAATATCTAAATCTTTTTCTTCTTTTCCTAATTTCAAGCATTTAACAATTGCATTTGCTGTATCAAGAGATGTTAAACAAGGTATAGAACTTTCTACAGCTTTTCTTCTTATTCTGAATCCGTCTCTTTCAGGCTTTCTTCCTTTTGTAGCAGTATTTATTATTAGCTTGATTTTCCCAGAGTCAATTAAGTCCAAAATATCAGGGCTACCTTCACCTATTTTCTTAACACTATTTGTAGCTACACCATGAGTATTTAGCAAGTGTGCAGTTTTACCTGTTGCATATAATTCATACCCAAGTTTTTCAAATTCTTCAGCTATGGACACCATTTCGAGCTTATCCGTATCACGAACTGTAATAAGTATCCCTCCACCATGCTTTGGAAGTTTGATACCTGATGCAATAATACCTTTATATAGGGCTTCATGGAAAGACTTTGATATACCTAAAACTTCACCTGTAGACTTCATTTCAGGACCTAAAGTTGTGTCAACATCATGCAACTTTTCAAATGAGAATACAGGTACTTTTACCGCAATATAATCTGCTTCCTTATACAATCCGGTTCCAAATTCAAAGTCACTTAGTTTCTTGCCCATCATAATTCTTGTTGCTATATTTACCATTGGAATTCCGGTTACTTTACTTATATAAGGTACAGTACGACTTGACCGCGGATTTACTTCGATAACATAAACCTCATGATTGTATAAAACATATTGTATATTAACCATACCTATAACATTTAATTCTTTTGCGAGTTTCTCAGTATAATCTACAATTACTTCTTTTGTTTTATCATCAATTGTTTGCGTTGGGTAAACCGATATACTGTCTCCTGAATGAACTCCAGCTCTTTCAAGGTGTTCCATTATTCCAGGTATTAATATATTCTCACCATCACATATTGCATCAACTTCAATCTCTTTTCCCATCATATATTTGTCTACAAGTATGGGATGCTCTTGCTCTGTTCTATTTATTATTTCCATAAATTCAGTTATGTCTTTATCATTATACGCAATTTCCATTCCCTGTCCACCAAGCACATATGAAGGCCTTACAAGTACAGGATACCCAAGTTTGTTAGCAACTTCCAGTGCCTCCTCAAGAGTAAATATGGTGGACCCTTGAGGTCTAGGTATTTGCAATTTTTCTAAAATAGCATCGAATTTTTTTCTATCTTCTGCAGCATCAACATCTTTTGCTGCGGTACCATAAATCCTTACGCCCATTTCATTTAGTGACTTAGTCAGTTTTATTGCAGTTTGTCCACCAAATTGAACTATAGCTCCATTTGGTTTTTCAGTTTCTATTATGCTTTCAACATCTTCTGGCGTCAAAGGTTCAAAGTATAATCTATCTGATGTGTCAAAATCCGTGCTTACAGTTTCTGGATTGTTATTTGCTATTATTGTTTCATATCCTTCTTCTTTTAATCCCCAAACTGAGTGAACTGAACAATAATCGAATTCTATACCCTGTCCTATTCTAATAGGACCTGAACCAAGCACGAGGACTTTTTGATTTTTTGATTCTCTAACTTCACAATGTTCATCATATGTTGAATAATAATAAGGAGTAACAGCTTCAAACTCTGCTGCACAAGTATCAACCATCTTAAATGTGGTATATATATTAAATTCTTTTCTCTTCTCCTTAATATCTTTTCTTTCACATCCTAAAAATTTTGCAATAACAGCATCTGTAAAGCCCATCTTCTTAGCCTTTTTAAGTATATCAATTGAAAGTTCACTTAAGTTTATTGATTTTAGCTTTTCTTCCATTAATACAATTTCTTTTATTTTGCTTAGGAAAAAGTTATCTATTTTGGTTATATTATTTATTTCTTCAATTGAAATACTTCTTCTTATTGCCTCAGCAACCACAAGAATTCTTTCATCATTAATATCCTTAAGCTTTTCCATAATCTGCTTACCATCATAGTCCTTATATAAATCCTGATCAAGAGTAAACAATCCAAGCTCTAATGAACGAATCGCTTTCATTAAGCCTCCTTCAAAGGAGCTGCTGATTACCATTACTTCTCCGGTTGCTTTCATTTGAGTACCCAAGGTTCTTTTTGCTTTAACAAATTTATCAAATGGCCATTTTGGAATTTTAACTACTACATAGTCAAGAGTAGGTTCAAAGCATGCATAGGTTTTTCCAGTTACTGCATTTT
The DNA here is from genome assembly GCA_964470745.1 of uncultured Eubacteriales bacterium. Taxonomy (GTDB): domain Bacteria; phylum Bacillota; class Clostridia; order DSM-8532; family CAYYEC01; genus CAYYEC01. The sequence goes on from CAYYEC010000023.1 coordinate 9,548, forward strand.
TGATTTCATCCAGACCATAACCAATTGCAATTTTAGTAGCAACCTTTGCTATTGGATAACCTGTAGCTTTTGATGCCAAAGCAGATGATCTACTAACCCTTGGGTTAACTTCAATTACTGCATATTCATAGCTTGTTGGATGAAGAGCTAATTGAACATTACATCCTCCTTCAATTCCCAGCTCAGAAATTATTTTTAAGGAAGCAGTTCTTAGCATCTGATATTCTTTATCAGCTAACGTCTGAGACGGAGCAACAACAATGCTATCTCCGGTGTGTACTCCTACAGGATCAATATTTTCCATATTACAAACAGTAATAACATTTCCTTTTCCATCTCTCATTACTTCGTATTCTATTTCTTTCCATCCAGATATATTTTTTTCTATCAAGACTTGGTTTACACGGCTAAGCCTTAAGCCATGAGTACCTATTTCCTTTAATTCTTTTGGATTGTTGGCTATTCCTCCACCACTTCCACCTAATGTATAAGCAGGCCTTACAATAATAGGATATCCAATTTCTTCAGCAAAGTCCAATGCATCCTGCAAATTATTTACAACCTTACTTGCTATACAAGGCTCTCCAATCCTTTCCATTGTATCTTTGAAATCCTGCCTGTCTTCAGCCATTTTTATTGCTTCTGTTTTAGTACCAAGAAGCTTTACATTTTGTTCATCCAGAAAACCACTCTCAGCTAATTCCATTGCTAAATTTAATCCAGTCTGCCCACCTAGAGTAGGAAGTATACTATCTGGTCTTTCTTCTATAATAATTTTCTTAACTACATCAGCGCAAAGTGGTTCAATATAAACTTTATCTGCTATATTTGTATCTGTCATAATAGTAGCAGGATTACTATTTACCAATACAACTTCAATATTTTCTTCTTTCAGTGCTTGACATGCTTGAGTACCTGCATAATCAAATTCTGCAGCCTGACCTATTACTATCGGTCCGGACCCTATCACAAGCACTTTTTTTACATCATTACGTTTCGGCATTATTATCCCCCCAAAGGTCAATATTCAATTCATAATTACTAATTCTCAGTTCCTTTATGCTTTTCCATCATTTCAATAAACTCATCAAACAAATAAGCAGTATCAATAGGTCCAGGTGATGCTTCCGGATGAAATTGAACTGTAAATACTGGTACACCCAGGTATTTTATACCTTCTATAGTATCATCGTTCATATTTTTATGACTTACTACCATCTTCTCTTTGTCTAAGCTTTCTTCTACTATAGTATATCCATGATTTTGAGAAGTAATATAAGTCATGTCTTTTGTTATATCCTTAACAGGATGATTACACCCTCTATGTCCATACTTTAATTTTTCTGTATCCGCACCATTAGCTAAAGCAGTTAATTGGTGACCCAGACATATACCAAAAATCGGTTTTTTACCCATAAGGTTTTTAATTGTGTCAATAGAATCAGTGCAATCCTTTGGATCACCAGGACCATTTGAAAGCATGACCCCATCTGGATTTATACTCAATATTTCTTCTGCTGTTGCCCATGCAGGAAAAACTGTAACATCACATCCTCTTTTTAATAGAGATCTAACGATATTCTGCTTTAAACCTAAATCTAATAAAGCTACTTTAAATCCTGTTCCTTTATAATTAATTATTTCCTTTGTTGTTACTTCATGTACAGGATTAACAATTTCATATGCTTTTATTTCATCAATTTTATCTTCAAATTTAAAATCCGGGTCAGTGGAAACAATCCCCTTCATAGTTCCTTTGTCTCTTAATATTCTTGTCAAAGCTCTTGTGTCAATTCCTTCAATTCCAATTATATTATGTCTTTTCAAATAGTCATTTAAGGTCTCAATAGATCTCCAATTACTTGGCATTTTACACAACTCTCTTACAATAAATCCTTTTACCTGTGGTCTACTGGATTCGATATCATCTAAGTTTACTCCATAGTTACCTATTAAAGGATATGTCATAGTAACTATTTGACCACTATAGGATGGATCAGTTAATACCTCTTGATATCCTGTCATGCCTGTATTAAAAACAATTTCTCCTATTACGTCCCCTTCAACTCCAAAACTGTTCCCATAAAAAATTGTTCCATCTTCCAAGGCTAAAATAGCTCTCATTTAATTCACCTCATAAATTATTTGTTAATTTTATAATATTTAATTTATTATTTAGCATCTTTGCTTAATAATAACTATTAACATAAAACACTTAAAATATCATCTCTCATCCTTATGGCTTCAGCCCTGGCAGCTTTATCAAATTCTCTTTCAGAAAATTTGTCATTCCACATATCTGATTTATAGGCACACATAATACTTCTTGATGCATTGACCAAGGCACCCAAACCATCTTCATTAAAAGAATTAGCAACATCTTTTGCCGTACCACCCTGTGCTCCATAACCAGGAACTAAGATATATGCATGTTTCATAATTTTTCTTAGAGTCTTTGCCTGTTCTGGATAAGTTGCTCCTACTACAGCTCCAACATTACTATAACCAAATGTTCCTATTTGGTTACATCCCCATTCTTCAACTAATTCTGCCATAACCTCATATATATGTTTTCCATCCTGAGTTACTAAATCCTGTAATTGTCCTGAGGATTTATTTGAAGTTTTAACTAATATAAAAATGCCTCTTTCGTATTTCAAGCAGTCATTAACAAATGGTTCTACTCCATCAATTCCTAAATATGGATTAACTGTAAGTGAATCAACATTAAACATTCTTTCTACAATTTCATCAACTATCTTTGTTTTGCCTAGATATGCAGTTGAATATGCTTCTGCAGTACTTCCTATGTCATTTCTTTTTCCATCTGCTATAACAATCATGCCTTTTTCTTTTGCATAATTAGCAGTTTTATAAAAAGCTTTTATACCTTCGATTCCATACATCTCATAGTAAGCAAGCTGTGGTTTTACAGCTGGAACAATATCATAAACTGAATCAATAATTTTTTTATTAAATTTATATATGCTTTTTGCAACAGCTTTTGAATTTCTTCCATGCTTATCAAAATATTTTTCTTTAATATACTCAGGTATATAATCTATTTTTGGATCCAGTCCTATTACTGTAGGATTATTTTTTTCTTTTATATTAACTATTAATTTATCAATAAACATAACTTACTCCCTTTCTACCCAAATTTAGAGTTTATAGCAATACTTTTTCTCTTACTATTACTTTACCATTAACTATTGTATAATAAACCCTTCCTTTTAATTTAAAGCCATCAAAAGGTGAATTCTTACTTTTAGATTTAAATTCATTTATATTAACTGTATATTCCTCATCTAAATCTACAATTGTAATATCAGCCGCTTTTCCAACCTCAATTTTACCTTTGTTTAATCCTAATATTTTAGATGGGTTAACAGACATTTTTTCTGTAACCTGTTCAATAGTTAGTATACCCTTTTGAACAAGATAAGTATTTACCAAAGAAAATGCTGTTTCAAATCCTACCAATCCATTAGCTGCCAAATTGAATTCAATATTTTTTTCATCCTTATGATGAGGCGCGTGATCTGTAGCAATTATGTCAATTGTTCCATCCCTGAGTCCTTCTATAATAGCGTCAACATCCTTTTGAGTTCTTAAAGGAGGATTCACTTTTGCAAATGTATTATAATTATCACAGGCTTCATCTGTTAATGTAAAATAATGTGGACAAGTTTCAGCTGTAACATTTACTCCTCTTCTTTTCGCATTTCTAATCAAATCCACTGATAATTCAGTACTAACATGTGCAATATGAATTGGAATTCCAGTGTATTCAGCTAAAATCAAATCTCTTGAAACCATAATCTCTTCAGCCGGACCAGGTATACCTCTTAATCCTAATTCAGTAGATTTATATCCTTCATTCATAACACCATCGTCAGCCATATCAAAATCTTCGCAATGGGATATAACAGTTATGTCAAACATTGAGGCATACTGAAGAGCCTTTTTCATAAGTGAGGAACTGCTGACAGGTTTACCATCATCAGAAATCCCAACTGCTCCCGCAAACTTTAATTCTCCAATTTCAGCCAATTCCAGACCCTTTAGACCTTTGGTAATACTTCCAATAGGATATACATTTACTACTCCATCTTGTTTTGCTCTTTCACGAATATATCTTATGACAGTTTGATTATCAATTACAGGGTTTGTATTCGGCATACATGCTATTGAAGTAAATCCCCCAGCAGCTGCACTTCTTGTTCCAGATTCAATATCTTCCTTATATTCAAATCCTGGTTCTCTTAAATGACAATGAGCATCAACTAATCCTGGTAAAATGTACTTACCTTCAGCATCTATTAGGTCAACTGATGTCATCTCAATATTTTCGCCAATTTCTATTATTTTGCCATTCTCGATTACTATATCAAAAATTCCATTTATTCCAGAAACAGCATTAACAATATATCCATTTTTAATTAGTAATTTCATTATTACCCCTCCTTGTTAAAAGATACAAAAGAGCCATTCTCACTGCAACACCATTCGTTACTTGTTCATTAATTAAGGATTGATCACAATCTACTACTGCAGATGTAAGTTCAACACCTCTATTAACTGGTCCAGGATGTAATAGTAAAGCATCATCCTTAGCAAACTTTAGTCTTTTATCGTCTAATCCGAAAAATCTTGCGTACTCTCTTGATGTTGGAAACAGACCTTTCTTTTGTCTTTCCAACTGTACTCTTAAACCCCTCACTACATCTGCATCAATTAATGCCTCTTGAATTGTACTATATACTTTTGCTCCGGTTCTTTCTATCCCTTTAGGAATCAAGGTTGAAGGACCTGATACACAAACTTCTGCTCCTAACTTTGTCATCCCCCATATATTACTTCTAGCAACTCTACTATGATATATATCACCAATTATTGCTACTCTTAACCCTTTCAGGCTTCCCTTTTTCTCAACTATTGTAAGCATATCAAGCAATGCTTGGGTTGGGTGTTCATTCATTCCATCTCCAGCGTTTATAACTGATGCTTTAACATTTTTCGCCAGCAAATGAGGGGCTCCAGACATTGAATGTCTCATGATAATAACATCTGTTCCCATTACATCTATAGTTTTACCAGTATCAATTAATGTCTCACCTTTTGAAACGCTGCTAGTTGAGGCTGATATATTTGCAGCACATGCACTCATATATTTAGCAGCTAATTCAAATGATAATCGTGTACGTGTACTATTTTCAAAAAATAAAGTTATTATTGATTTACCTTGTAAATGCGGAGTCTTTTTATTTTTTGAATTTACAACATGCTTCATAGTTTTAGCAGTTTCCAGGATTAACTCAATTTCTTCAGCATCTAATTCTTTTAAACCTAAAACGTCTTTTGATTTCAAATTCATTTGATACACCACCCTGTTCAATTAATTAAAAACCTCTACTTTATATTTATATTTTTTATAAAATTTTATATAAAAATAGTAAGGATAAAAACCCTTACTATCAATAAAATTAGCTATATTTGGAATATCAATAAATAAACACTTAAATAAGGAGAATAATTGAAAAGGAAAATAAATATTATTTTCTTTGCATTTTATTTTTTCTTTCAAAAATATGCCTTTCAAATTTTTTCCTCCTTCTTTTATATATTTATAAAACCTCTATTTATTTTTTTTCATTTCTCCAATTGTTACTATATCAATCTGGTCAATTTCGCTTAACCTTACATGAACAATTTCTTCTTTTGAAGTAGGTACGTTCTTCCCCACATAATCTGCACGAATAGGAAGTTCTCGATGCCCTCTGTCAACTAGAATTGCTAATTGTATCCCTTTAGGTCTTCCTATATCCATTATTGCATCAATAGCTGCTCTAATTGTCCTTCCTGTATATAAAACATCATCTACAAGGATTACTTTCTTATCTGTAATCTGAAAATCTATTTGTGTTCCATTTACAATTGGATGTTCAGATAACATACTTAAATCATCTCTATAAAAAGTAATGTCCAGAACCCCTACAGGTACATCTTTACTTTCTACTTCTTTTATCTTAAGTGCAATTCGCTTGGCAAGCGGAACTCCCCTACGTTGAACTCCAATTAAAACCAAGTCATTAATACCTTTATTCTTTTCAATTATCTCATGTGATATTCTAGTTATAATTCTAACAATACCTTGTTCATCCATAATCTCAGTTTTATCTATTATTGCTCTTTCATTCATAAATAAAAACTCCTAAAGATATATTGTTTCTTACAAATAAAAACTCCTTACCACTGTTGGCAAGAAGTCAGTTACATAGTTACATAGTTACATAGTTACAATAAAGTAATCAATATCTATAACACAAATTTTCTCAAGTAACCTTTCCAGCCTCACAGGACTAAATTAAAGGCAAAATAATTTAGTTTTATTAATAATATCATAATTATCTCATGTTGTCTACATAACTATATATCTTTTTTCTATTTATTTTTATAATAAATCTTACAATTTGGCAAACATTTATCATTGAAATATTACTCTTTTTTATGTTAACCTATAGTTGTAATTTCTAATTCTCAATTATGTAAATATAATGTTAAACATTATATTTATATTAAAATACTTGAAACCCGGAAATAAAGTATATATAGGAGGTCGAAATAAAGTAATGAATTTAAATTTATCAAAGCATATTGAAAAAATCTTTTTTGAATTTAACAAAATAAATAAACTATCCAAATCAATAATCAAATTTGGCTCTCTTGCATTTCTTTTACTATTTGCTGTAGGTACAATTATAGTAGTCGTAAATAATAGTATAATAAGCTTCGAGCCATATATTCAACTTATTGCACATTCGATTATTAAATCCAGTTTTATCATTTTTGCAGAAAGTGTAGTTGGTGGTATAGCTATTGATTATATTATGGGTAAATCATAATTATAATTTTCATATGAGTTGAATTAATTTTTATAATCAACTCATTACATATATTTTTTTCTAATATATACTTATTAAAATAGAACTAACCAAATCGGTTAGCTCTATTTTATACTCTTAAAAAGTTAGCTATTTAAAAGAAGAAAGGAAAAAATCAAAATCATCTTTATCAATATAAAGCAAAGCTTGAGTCGGAAATTTGTTTAGATCATCATCTAAAAATTGAATTTCAATTTTGTTTTCATCACAAAAAGATGAAATAGAATCTAATTCCTCTTGAGTTTCAATAGTTACTACGGGATAAAATGCTGATTCCATATTATCCTCCTCCATATATTTATAAGCTCAAAAAATTATTTAAACTATATTTTTTGCAATAAACATTTTACATTTCTTATTCAAATATTGCAAAATAAT
>CAYYEC010000024.1:0-1279 GCA_964470745.1 uncultured Eubacteriales bacterium
CGTTGGATCAACTGCTCCTCTTGTTTCTAATTAGTAAATTGAACTGGATTAAGTTTTGCTTCCTTTTTAGCCTTTCTCTTTAACTTGCTTCCCTCAAAAATTGAATAAATTGTAGGGACAATGATTAAAGTGAGTACTGTAGCCATACATAGTCCGGAGATTAATGCAATTCCCATAGGCGCAAGCATTGGGTCTTTTAATGTAATAGGTAGGATACCTCCTGCAGTTGTTATTGTGGTGGCGAAAACAGGTAAAAACCTCGTCATACCGGTCTCCTTAATAGCCTCATTCATAGTATAGCCGCTTTTACGTAGATAATTTATATAGTCAACCAGCACAATGGCATCATTAACTGCAATTCCTACCAGCGCAACTACTCCAACAAAGGCAACAAAGCCAAAAGTGTTACCAGTAATAAATAGTCCTGACGTTACACCTATTAAGGCCATAGGAACAGTTAAGAGAATGATAAATGGCTGGGATAATGAATTAAACTGTACTGCCAATATAATAAATACCAATATAGCTGCAAGCACCATATTTACCATCATATCTCCAAATGAATCTCCGGTCATTTCAGATTCACCACCGTATTCTATTACCATATCTTTTGGAAGGGGATAATCCTTTATTTTTTCTTTAAATTTATTTTCTCCATCTAATGCAGTTTTGATTTCCGGATTTACTCCAGCCTCAATGTCAGCAGTGACTACAATCAAGCGTTTTCCATCCTCGTGATGAATCGAATTGACACTTTCACTCTCAATAACACTTGCGACTTGAGAGAAGGAAATTGCCTCGCCAGCATAATTGTAAAAAAATATTTTTTCAAAATCATTTATTGTCTGCAATTTGGAATTTTGTGTTTTAATTACAACATCTATTTCGTCTTGATTTTGACGAAAAGTAGTTGCTTTAAAACCATTTACCATATTTCTTACAGTTGATGCTACCAGTATATCACTAAGTCCAAATCGCTTTGCCTTTTCTTTGTCCACTTTAACCTGCAATTCAGTTTTTCCGCTTTTCTTACTGGATTGTACATCCCTTATACCATCAATATTATTTAATATATTCACAAAATCCTCAGATACATTTTCTATATCATCAAGATTGATTCCTTTTACTCTAATATAAATAGGAGAACCACTTGGAGGTCCGTCTTCAAGCTCTTCAACTGATATTTCCGCACCTGCAATATTCTTAACGGAGGTACGTATTGCTTCAGCTATTTCCATACTTTTCCTTTGTCTGTCTTTTTCATCAACAAGATCAATAT
>CAYYEC010000024.1:1289-16762 GCA_964470745.1 uncultured Eubacteriales bacterium
TACTTGAACCTTCGCTGCCAGTATATGAGATAAAGGATTTGATTTCAGGTACATCAAATAGTTTCTCTTCAACTTGAGTCACAATATTATTAGTTTCATCTATAGTGGAGCCTTCTGGTGTGTTAATATCAACGAACAACCATGGATAATCTGTTGAACCGAACATTTCAACCTTTAGAAGGCCAGATGGTATTAGTCCTATACTTAAGATAAAGGCTATAAGTAAAATCCCAATAACTGCATATTTACGAATACTTTTGCTAATAATCCATGAAATTAGTAATGAATATTTTTGAACTATAAATCCATGTTCATGGCTATTATTTTTATTCATTAGCTTTAAAAACATTCCGGTGGCAAATAGGATTCCGGAAATAATTGATAATATTCCGATTTTGGGAATTAATCTATTATCAAAGTCTCCAAATGCAATCATAGCAAGCCCTGCAACAGAAATAATTGAAATAATTTTTTTGCCTGTATTTCTAACAGGATGTGGTATTTCTACATTATTACTTCTATGTTTTTTAAGAAATATAGAACAAACTGAAGGAGTAACAGTTATTGCAATAAGAAATGAAGATGTTAATGCAAATATAACTGTATAGGGTATAGGTCTTATGAAATCTCCCATAATCCCCTTAGTAAGTGCAAGCGGGAAAAATGCAGCAAGTGTAGTAAGAGTGGACGCAAAAACAGCAGGTGCAATTTGGTTCGTTCCTACTTCAGCTGCTACCTTTGCGGATAGCCCTTTAAATCTGAGTCTGTCAACGTTTTCCATGATAACTATTGCATTGTCAACAAGCATTCCGACAGCTAAAATCATGGAAAACATAGTAATATTATTTATAGTCATGCCAGACACTTTCAGCAATCCGAAGGTCATGAAAATTGATAATGGGATTGCAATAGAAACAACCATTGATTCACCGAATCCAATAAACAAAAATAGAACAGCTATTACTAGGAATAGACCAGCTTTTGCATTGTCTGTTACGCCACCTAAAATATCTTGTATGTATTCTGCATTGTTATCAATTAATTCAAGTTCAACAGTATCAGGGATTAACTCAGGTTTTTTATCTTCTATCATTTTTATTACATTATTACTTGTTTTAATAACATCAGCAGACTCTTTCTTTTTAACGGCAATAACAACTGCTCTTTTCATTTCAGTTTTGCCATTTTCCGTGTAATGTACTTTAGATATTAATGTATCTACTTCTTTGAAGCTATCTTTTATGTCAGCGATATCTTTTAAGTACACCTGACCATTTTGTGTAGATTTTACAATAACATTTTCTAATTCAGCAACTTTTTCAAATCTGCCTACAGTTCTAATTGAATATATTTTATTATTTAGCTTTACATCACCTCCAGGGAAATTAACATTTGACGCTGAAAGTGAACTTTGAATGTCATCTAAGGTTATATTATAGACAGATAGTTTTTGTGGGTCAACATTTATAGTTATCTCTCTATCTATATCTCCAAGAAGTCCTACTTCGCTAATATCATCTACTTTTTCTATTTCTGTCTTAACCCTTTTAGCTATGTTTTGAAGAGTATATGTATCCTGATCACCACTTAATGAATAGATTAATATTGGACTGTTACCAGTTTCTAAATCTGATACAACTGGTGCAGTAGCATCTTCTGGAAGATCATTTGTTATATTTGAAAGCTTTTCTCTGGTATCTCTAAGCTTTTCGTCAACGTCTACTCCTGATTCAAATTCAATAAAAACTGATGAATAACCAAATCCTGAGGTTGAAGACATTTTATTTACATCATCCAGTTCCTCAAGTTTTTCTTCGATTTTATCTGTAATTAAGGTTTCTATTTCGTCAGGAGAAGCACCTACATAACTTGTAGTAACTATGGCCATGGGAATAACTACTTTTGGCTGAGCTTCTCTTCGTAGAGCGAAGAACTGGGAGATTCCCCATATAGATACTACTAATATGAGTAAGAAAGTTATCCTGTATCTTTGTATGAAAAAAGATGACCAATTTCCAAAGAAATTCTTTTTCTCATGTAATTCAGGGATATCAGCACTGTCAACGATGTTTATTGAAGCTTCATCTATATTTGAACTATGTTTATCCATTTTATACCTCCAATTATACTTTTTAAAAGTTTATTCTGCATTAATTACTTTTTGGCCATTTGTCAAGTAACTTTGACCCTTTACGATTAAGGATTGGCCTTCCTTTAAACCATCTTTAATCTCTATTTCTATGCCATTGTCTACTCCTGTAACCAGGTTTGAACGCTTTGCTATACCATCTTCAAAAATATATACATATCTTTGTTCACCATCAAGAAGGATACTATTTCTCGGTATAATAATGGTATCGTTACTTTTTTCTCCGATGATCTCGGCTTGACAATACATACCTGGTTTTAAAAACCCATCTTTATTTTCAATAAGGATTTTAACAGGAAAAGTTAAAGTACCAGTATCTGCTACAGGTGATATTTCATTTATCTTTCCAGTGAAAGTTTTGGTTTCCATAGAAGATATTGTTATATTGACTACTTGATTTAAAGTAATTCTATTTATTAGAGTTTCTGGAATATTTATCTTTAGTATTACACTATCTATATTAGCAATTTTAAATGCAGGGTTACTTATTGCCAGTTCTCCCACTTCAACATTCCTTTGTGTCACAATTCCACTAATTGGACTTTTAACTTCCAAATCCTTAAGTGAATCCTTTGCAATATCAATCTGAGCGGCTATTGAACTTTTTTCAGAATTATTAACCAATAAATCATAAGCTTTTTGAGCAGAATTATAAGATATTTTAGCTTGATTAAATCTTACCTTGGCGTCTTCAAGCTGTTGGGCGGAAATTGAATTATTATTATATAATTCAGTCATATCATTAAGATTTTTTTCGGCATCATCAAATTGTATTTTTGCAATTTTGAGAGATGATTCAGTCTGGTTTAGCTGAGAATTTAATTGGTTTTTAAGGGATTCAATATTATTATCTGCGTTATTAGTATCTATTGCAAATAATATATCACCTTGAATTACTTTTTGCCCCACTTCAAAAAACACTTCATTAACTTCTCCATTTGATTTGCTGCTAATATTTACTTCTTTTAAAGGAGTAATGTACCCAGAAAATATGTGAGTTTTTGCAATGTTTCCATTAGACACCAATTCAGTTTTTACGGGAGTAATTTTTTCTTCTTTCACTACTTCAACTGATTTTTGACAGCCGGCAATAATTATCATTGTTAATGATAATATAAGTACTACACTTAATTTAGGCAGAATTTCAGATTTAAAAATATGTTTATTCATAATAACCTCCATATATTATATATTTTCTTTAATTTAAATTTCCAAATACTTATACGTAATTTTTATGTTAAAGTTTGATTTATTCAATAAAAAAATATAAAAAAATAATTTAATTAAGCTATTTTTAGAAATAATTTAATTAAATTATTAATTTTATATATACGTTGAGTAAATTTGAATTAAGGAAATATAATTACTTGATTAATTGGAATCAATAATGTCAGAAGTTAGCTTTCTTGAAGTTAAAGGCTTAAATCTTTTAAAAATAATATTAAATAGTTTTTCGTTAAATATTACTCCGCCAATTATAGCAGTAATAGGTGCAATCAGCACTAAGCCTATACTGCCAACTACAGTTCTCATGATTTCAGCGGAAATTATTTTTAAATTAATTATACGGATTAAACTGGAGTTTTTTGTATAAAACAACATTAATAGAGTAATGTATCCACCTGAATAAGCAAGAAGTAAAGTAGTAGTCATTGTTCCAATTACAGATCTACCAATATTAAAACCTGACTTAATATGTTCATTTAAGGATATTTCCGGTTTTTTTATTTTAATTTCGTGCATCGAAGCAGAAATATCCATAGCAATGTCCATTGCGGCTCCTGACGCACCTATTATTATTGCTGAATAGAATATATATTTTATATTTAAGTCAAGGTGTCCACTAAAAAGAAGTGACTCAATATATGGCATTGTAGAACCGTCTAAAGAAATTTTATCCCCAAAAAACAGTGTGATTCCAATGGTAACAAATAATCCGATGATTGTTCCTAAAAATGCTACTACCCCTTTTTTTGTAAAACCACCTATTGAAAATATTATGATAGCTGATAAAAATATTAAGATGAGCCCTGATAGTATCAGAGGGTTTTCACCTTTTAAAAGCTGGGGAATTAAAATTTTTAATATAATAAATAAAGAAGCAACAAAAGAAAGAACTGCTTTTAAACCTGTGATACCTGCATATACCAATAAACTAAGAATAAATAAAAGGAATAAAACCAATTCCCAATTCTGTCTATATAAATCAACGGCTAAACCTTGTTTAATTTGGCTATTTTTTTCTTGAACGGCAATAATTATGTCATCATTGGAGTTGTAATAATTATCCAGTTCGAGTTTGCCTATTAAATGATTTACAACATCAATTTTTTTTTCTTTGTACTTACCGTCTACTATTTCTACGAGCAATTTTTGGTCACCAATTTTTGATATTCCTGCTTCTATAACATTACTGTTATCAACTTTAATAACTTTAGCTTTTGTTTCCAAAACATCTTGATTGTTCTTTGTATTGGTTTCAAAATTACCATTAAATATTAATACTAATAGCATTGATATTAGTATTAATATTATAAAAGTTGAAAGTATATTTTTCATATCAAAATCCCCTTTTTTCTTTTATTTCTTTAAACTGAAAAAGCCAGGGTATCCTGACTTTTCCGGTTTAAAGAAATAAATTAATATTTCTAATTTTATGTTTATTTCATAGCTCCTAATTTAACTCCAAGGATATCAGCCATTTTCTTACCTATTTCAGTATTGTCTTTATAACCTCCGAATTCTTCTGAACCAATACCGATAGCTGAAAGAGGTATTGCAGTTGCTGAGTGAGCATAAGTTGTCCATTGAATGTTTGCTCTTTCGGAAACTACATGTGCTACAGATATAGATACTTGATTATAGCTACCATAAGAAGCGTCAGATCCTACTCCTTTATCAACTAAGTCCATTGATTTTTCAATTTCTGATTTTTCAGTATCTGTTAGATTATCCAGACCCATTTTGCTGATAAGCATTTTAAAATACTCAGTTCTATCATCGCCTTTATTGTATGCTAATGGTCCGTAAGATAACATATCTTCAATTGAAGCTTTTACATTTACAAGTTCATCTAACTTTAAGAAATAATTTTTTGAAAATCCAAGACCCATACCACCTGTTTCATGGTCTCCAACTACAAGAATAAGAGTTTCACTTGGATGCTTTAAATAAAAATCATATGCAACCTTTATTGATTCATCAAATGCTAATGTATCATGAATTGAACCTGCTGCGTCATTAGCATGACAGGCATGGTCAATTCTTCCACCTTCGATCATCATAAAGAAGCCGTTATTATACTTTGATAAAACATCAATTCCTTTTTCGGTTATTTGTGAAAGAGAAGGCATATTCATATTTTCATTCACTCTATCAATTTCATAAGGAATATGACTTGAAGAAAATAATGCTATTACATTTTTCTGGCCCTTTGGTTGGAAGTTCAAAAAGCTATCTGTATCGAATTCTGTGCAAAATACATTGTATTCTGAAGACATCTCGCTTAAAAGATTTCTGGTATCTTTTCTTTTTGATTTACCCCAGGCCCAATCACTTGGAACCCAATGTCTATACCCTCCGCCAGCAATGAAATTAAAACCGCTTTTGGAAAGTTCTTCAGCAATTTCGTTTTCATTATCTCTGTTTTCGTTATGAGAGCCAAAAACTGCCGGAGTAGCATGAGTAATTCTTGTTGTAGAAATAAGTCCTGTAGCCATTCCTCTTCCTTTTGCAAGCTCCATTAGTGATTTTACCTTTGTCTTATCAGGGAGCATTGAAATCATACCGTTATTTGTTTTATATCCTGTAGCAAGTGCTGTACCTGCTGCGGCTGAGTCCGTTACAAGACTGTCAGTTGAATATGTAGTATTTATTCCTGCAACAGGAAAAGTATTCATTGTGAGTTTAGCTGAAGTATCGTTTTTAATTTCTTGTAAGTAGTATTCAGCAAGTTGTCTTTGTGCTGCTCCCAAACCATCTCCTATGAAATAAAATACATATTTTGGTGTAGTAGTCTTTGCAAAGTCTACTTGTACAAATAGAGTTGCTGCCATAAAAATTACCAAAAATATTGATGTGATTTTTGAAAAGAATTTAATTTTTTTCATTCCATAATCCTCCTAAAAAATAATTTATTGATACTACTATAAATTAATATAGTTAAGTTAGTATTACTTAGTTGTTAAATAATACTAATAAAGGTTAAGGGTTTGTAAAATATTAATTGCTAAAGTAAAAAACATTAAAAAATTTGACAAATAAAAATAAATAACAGGAAGAACTATTATAAATAACAGGTTATAATAAAGATAAAGAATTAAGGAGCAATGAAATAAAAATAACCGTTTCAAAAATGGGAAATTATTTTTTCATCGTTCCTAAACTTAACTCAATTGTCTTATGGTTTAGAAATTATGAATGGAGGTATATATATGGGAATGACAATGACACAAAAGATTCTTGCACATGCGGCAGGTCTTGAGAGTGTAAAAGCAGGTCAGTTAATTAAGGCAAAATTGGATATGGTTTTGGGAAATGACATTACTACTCCGGTTGCAGTAAACGAATTTAAGAAAATTGGAGTAAATAAGGTTTTTGATGTTAATAAAATATCAATAGTACCAGATCACTTTACGCCTAACAAGGATATCAAATCAGCTGAACAAGTTAAGTACATTAGAGAGTTTGCAAAAGAAATGGGAATTGTAAATTTCTTTGAAGTAGGTCAAATGGGTGTAGAGCACGCTTTATTACCTGAAAAGGGTCTTGTTGTAGCAGGTGATGTTATAATTGGAGCAGACTCACATACTTGTACTTATGGAGCATTAGGTGCTTTTTCTACAGGTATAGGAAGTACCGATATGGCAGCTGGTATGGCTACAGGAGAAGCTTGGTTTAAGGTTCCTGAAGCAATAAAATTTGAATTAACAGGCAAACCACAAAAATGGGTAAGTGGTAAAGATGTTATTTTACACATTATTGGAATGATTGGTGTAGATGGTGCACTTTATAAATCTATGGAATTCGTAGGAGGTGGCTTAAAAAATCTTACTATGGATGATAGGCTATGTATGGCTAATATGGCAATTGAAGCCGGTGGAAAGAACGGAATATTCCCGGTTGATGAAAAGACTATTGAATATTTAAAAGAACATGCAACAAGAGAGTATAAAGTATTTGAAGCAGATAGTGATGCTGAATATTCAGAATCATATGTTATTGACTTGGCTGCAATTAAGCCAACGGTTGCATTCCCACATCTTCCTGAAAATGCAAGAACAATCGATAACGTAGGGGACATTAAAATAGACCAGGTTGTAATTGGCTCTTGTACAAATGGAAGAATAGAAGATATAAGAGTAGCTGCTCAAATATTAAAAGGTAAAAAAGTACACTCAGATGTAAGATGTATAATCATACCTGCTACTCAGAAGATATGGAAACAAGCTATGAATGAAGGATTATTTGACATATTTATTGATTCCGGTGCTGCAGTAAGTACTCCAACATGTGGACCATGTCTTGGAGGACATATGGGTATCCTTGCAAAAGGAGAAAGAGCAGTAGCAACAACAAATAGAAACTTTGTAGGTAGAATGGGTCACCCTGAGAGTGAAGTATACCTTGCAAGTCCGGCTATTGCAGCAGCATCAGCTATAGCAGGTAAGATAGCAGGACCGGAGGAAGGGTAATTGTGATTTGAAAATTGAAAATTATTAGATGAGAGGTTGAGGCTGAGGTTAAGGCTAAGATTAAAAATCCCAGTGCCTATTCCCCAGTACCTATCGGCCTCATTCAAGGAGAGTGTAAATATGAAAGCTGAAGGTAAAGTTATTAAATATGGTGATAATGTTGATACTGATGTTATTATTCCAGCAAGATATTTAAATACATCAGATCCAGCAGAACTCGCTAAATACTGTATGGAAGATTTAGATAAAGATTTCGTAAACAAAGTTGAAAAAGGAGATATTATGGTTGCAGGAAAGAATTTTGGCTGTGGTTCTTCAAGAGAACATGCTCCAATTTCAATAAAAGTATCGGGTATCTCATGTGTTATAGCTGAAACTTTTGCAAGAATATTCTATAGAAATGCTATAAATATAGGACTTCCTATTTTGGAATGCCCAGAAGCTGCAAAAGATATAGCTGATGGTGACAAAGTAAATGTTGATTTTGACACAGGAAAGATAACAAACATAACTAAAGGAAAAGAATATCAGGGAGATGCTTTTCCTGAATTTATGCAAGAGTTGATTGCAGCTGATGGGTTGATTGGATACCTTAGGAAAGGTAATTGATAATTATGCTAGGGTTAAGAAAGTGATTTTTACCTTAACCTTTTGTGATTTTTTAGTAACAATTTTGAGAGGAGATAAGATATGAATAAATACAAAATAGCTGTACTTTCCGGAGATGGAATAGGGCCGGAAGTAGTGAAAGAATCAATTGAAGTTTTAAAAATTATTGAAAAAAAATATGATTGTGAATTTGATCTTCATGAAGCTTTAATGGGTGGATGCGCAATAGATGCAACAGGTGAGCCATTACCTAAAGAAACTTTAGAATTATGTAAAACTTGTGATGCTGTACTGCTTGGAGCAGTAGGTGGATGGAAATGGGATACTTTACCAGGAAATAAAAGGCCGGAAGCAGGATTACTGGGAATTAGAGCAGGACTTGGTTTATTTGCAAACTTAAGACCCGCTGTTATATATTCCGCTTTAAGAAAAGCTTCACCTCTTAGAGAAGATATAGTAAAAGAAGGTCTTGATATTTTAGTTGTTAGAGAATTAACTGGTGGAATTTACTTTGGAGAAAGAGGAAGACGTGAAGTAAATGGAGTAAAATCAGCCTATGATACAATGGAATATAGTGTACCGGAAGTTGAGAGAATAGTAAGACTTGCATTTGAAAGTGCTAAAAAGAGAAGCAACAAGGTTACATCAGTGGATAAGGCTAATGTTTTAGAGAACTCAAGGCTTTGGAGAGAAGTTGTACTTGAAGTTGCAAAGGATTATCCTGAGGTAGAATTAAATCATATGTATGTAGATAATGCTGCTATGCAGCTTGTAAGATATCCAGAACAGTTTGATGTTATTGTTACAGGAAATATGTTTGGAGATATTCTTTCCGATGAAGCTTCTATGATAACAGGATCAATTGGAATGTTGCCTTCAGCCAGCCTGGGTCAGGGAACCTTTGGATTATATGAGCCAGTTCATGGATCTGCTCCTGATATAGCTGGACAAAACAAGGCTAATCCTATTGCTACTATTCTTTCTGTAGGTATGATGTTAAAGTATAGCTTAGGTATGAATGACGCTTCAAAGGATATTGAAGATGCAGTAGAAAAAGTGTTAAATAAAGGTTTTAGAACAGGGGATATTGCATCTGAAGGAACTACAGTAGTAGGGTGCGTTGAAATGGGTAAGTTAATTAGAGATGAACTTTTATAAAAGTAGAAAGACAGGGTGACGATTAAAAAATTATTACCCTGTTTTTTTATTTATGATATAATACAAAAAGCTAAATTTATCTATTTTTTTATAAGATTAAATTGCTTTGGAGGCTAAATATGGAAAATTATATTCTATCAATAGATCGAACCGGTATAAATACATTAACACTTCAAAAACTATTGTCAAGTTATAGTATTACAATAATTGAGTCTATTAATGAAATTGAAGCTATAAAAATAATAGATCAGGATATATACCATTTTGATCTAATTGTATGGAATGTAGAATATATAGATGATGTAATAGAAAGTACAATAAATAAAATAAAGACAAATAATATTGCTAAAGATATTCCAATAGTTATAGTTTCTTCTGCTTCAGGTAAAAGTAAAATAATAGAAACTATACAAATGGGAGCTAGTGAATATATAGTTAGGCCTTTTGAAGAAGAAGTATTCCTAAAAAAAATATGCCATATCTTAGGCATAAATTTTAAAGATAATTTCAGATTTAGAAAAGATGAGGATTTAATAGTTTTCAATTTTTCTGAGATATTTAATAGAGAAATAAAGTGTGCATGTAGGGGACAGTACGAATTATCTGTAGTATTAGCCAGATTGGCTTTGAAAAGCGGAGAATCAGAAAATTTAAAAATTTTGCAGGATACTCTAAAAGCAATGAATATAGTTTTTAAGACTAAGCTTAGAGAAACAGATATGGTTGGTTTATATTCTCAAGATTCTTCATTAATACTACTTCCATTTACAAATAAAAATGAGGTTAAAGTTGTTGTAGATAAACTGGAAAATGTATTTATAACAAATACTGTAATAAAGAATAAAAATAATAGTTATCAATTATTTTTAGACTTTGTAACATATCCTTCAGATGGAAAAAACAAAGAAAATCTATTAAAAGCTTTAGAACTAAAAGCTTCTTCTAAACCAATATAATTAATATTATAAAGTCTTTACATATATATGTTACTTAAAACCCGGATGTGGTTTTCTTAGCGTAGCATATATATTTAGTAAAATTTAGAATTTAGAGTATTTACCAATCAATATACCAACAATAAGTATTTCGTTTTCATTGAAGATTTCCTTGTCTATTAAGCTATCACCAGAAACTAACTTTATAGTAGAAGGATTATCCGTCAGACAGCATTTTCTAAGTAGAACGAAATTGTCGTATAAGGCAAGTACAATAGAGTTATCTTTTATAGAAGTACTCCTACATATAATTAAGATATCATCACTTCTAATTCCAGAATCATTCATACTATTATCAGGACAATCAATTAAAAAACAATTTTCATTACCCTGTATAAAATCCGGACTAATTGGCTGATAATTATGAACATTATATATATTAAATAAATCATCAATATTTCTATCACTAATCTTTTTAACATATGGAATATAAATTGGACCTATATACCGCTCATTCCCAGAGACCAGCTGTATAGAGCGAGCCATACCGACTTCTCTTTTTATTGCTCCTTTTTGCTCCAATCTATTTAAAATACCTTGTATAGCGCCTGGCGTTTTTTCACCCATCATTTCTCCTAGTTCCCTAACAGTAGGAGGAATCCCTTTTTGTTTTATAAATGCTTCAATAGCCAAGTAAACTTTTTTTTGCTTAGATGTTAACGAATTAAAATCAATACTCATCAGATTCAACCTTTCCTTACAAAAGTTTATAATGTTATTCTATCAAAAAAATAAAAAAATATTAACTTAAATATATTTAAATTTTTTGAATATTATCTAAATTTGCAGATAATACTATGGGTAAGTTAAAATTTACTTTAATAATCTCATTAATGAGGGTGATTTTATGGAAAGAGTTGAGAGTAAAGAACGAGTAAATAAAAGCAGTTTAGTCGTTGCTCAAATTATTGGATGGATTTGTGCCATACTATCATTGTTTATTTATCCATTTGTTTTTGGTGCGTTAGCAGTGGTACTAGGAATAGTAGGTTCTAAAAATGGGAGTAAAGCTGGTATTGTATTGATAGTGACAAGTATTATTTTTATGGGTATAGGATTAATATATAGTGGTGTTATTCTAAACTACACAAGACATTATCTTGGGTTTTAAGTAATTATAGAAATGAATAAGGAACGATGAAATAATAATAATTGCTTCAAAAATGGAAAATTATTATTTCATTGTTCCTAAATACCAATCAAAATCACAAAGAAAAAATTTTTCTTTGTGATTTTTTTATTTATACAGTATAATATTGAGGTACAAACCAAAAAGAGTTAGACGGAGATGATATTAATGATAGATAAAGAAAGGGTAAAGGCAGCTGTTAGAGAGATATTATTTGCTATTGGTGAAGACCCTGATAGAGAAGGACTGGTTGAAACTCCTGATAGAGTTGCAAGAATGTATGAAGAAATTTTTGAAGGTCTTCATAAAGACCCAAAAGAACATGCTAAGATATTTAAAGAAGAAGACCATGAAGAAATGGTGCTTGTGAAAGATATACCACTTTATTCTGTTTGTGAACATCACCTTTTACCTTTTGTTGGAGTAGCACACGTTGTATATATTCCAAAACAGGGTAAAATACTTGGACTTAGCAAAGTAGCAAGAATTGTTGATACTATAGCAAAAAAACCTCAGTTACAGGAGAGGCTTACAAGTGAAGTTGCAAATGTAATAATGGAAGCAATTGACCCGTTAGGAGTAGCCGTTGTTGTGAAAGCTGAGCACTTGTGTATGACTATGCGGGGTATAAAAAAAGCAGGAGCTAAAACAATTACTTCTGCTCTAAGAGGTAATATCAAAACTGATGCTAGGACAAGAGCTGAGGTAATGGCTTTGGTGAATGATTAATGAAAAATCAAGGGATGGTTCTTCTGATTTCATAAAATATGAAATCAGAAGAACCATCCCTTGATTTTAATAACATATTTATTACAAATACGTCAAATCTATAAACATTTAAACTCGTTTTGTCGATAAAACCCTAAAGTATACATATGCGTTTTATAGATAACGAACAATAAAATTAAATTTATCAGAAAAGTTAGGCATTAGATAATATAGATGTCGAACTACATTTTAAATTTAATTCTAGAGTTCGACATCTATAGTATAAATTGCATACTAAAATAGATATTTTGGACTAAGTACAAAATAGGACAAGTATGATAAAATAAAATTATATATGTGTGGTGGGGTATTTTATGAGAATAGTTAAAAAAATAATTGCAATAATACTTATAATTAATATTACATATCTTACAGTACCTGATTTAATTAAATCAGTTTTTGCTGCTAAAAGCCCAATTAATATAGTTGTTGACAATCTTCAGAATGGAATATGGACATTTGAATGGAATGGGGTAGACTTGAAGGATGCAAAATCTATAAAAGTGTCGTATCATACGCCTGATGAATTTATTGAAGGAACTCCGTATACGCCTTTAGATAATACATTTCAAATACAAGATTTAGAATTAGATTACATATACGATATTAATATTGAAATTTTTGATAAAGAAGATGGAGGCGGAGATATTATTGGAGAAGGTTTATTATATTTTTCTCCGGGAATATCATTTTACTCAACCAGATTAAATCCGGATTACGTTGATATAGATGGAGGGGGAAGAGAAAGTGGTACAGAACCAAAACTTAATTTGAAATGGGCTATTCCTAAAGTATGGAATGAAACAATTAGTGATTTTGTATATTCTGATGACCAAACAGTATTACAAAACATGCAAGACAATCTTAATTCAGTTTACAAAGACAATAGAGTAATTTCTACGCTTAATTATAGGGTAAATATATCCACTGATTCTTCAACTTTAAATAGCGGGTCTTCACAGGCTTCAATAATTGTTAATTATGAAGACACTGAGTATTCTGCATATGTTTCCGGAAGTAGCAGTATAGTTTCAAAAGTAGACAGCAGTGAAGAAGGATATTTATCTATTGATTTAATTGGAAGAGAAAATGCCCTTACTGAACCTGACTATGAAGATTATAAACCTGATGGATATGATTCATCAGCTGGAGATATGTTAAATTACGGATTACCTGATGATGATATTTACCCGGGAACCGTTTACTATATGAATGTAAAGCCTATATTTAGAAATTCAAGCTCAAGTATTGTAAATGCAATTACTGTTGGTTTACCTTCTGCACAAAACGGAAGTATGCTGCGGGGGGATGTAGATTACACATATACACCTATCAGGTTTCAGTTGTCAAAGGATGATGCTGACAATGTTTATGTAAAAATATACAAAATAAATGAAGGTAGTTTGGATTTACCAAGACTTTATTACGAAGTACAAATGGGAGATGACCCGTCCATATCTGGAGACTGGACTGTTAAAGAAACCATGGATGATACTTATTTCAATGATGATTATGCTGTTACAGTTGTGACGGATGTAAACCCGGATAATGAAGTATATTATAAAATTGTTGTAAAATCTGATTCGCCTGATGATAGACTTGAGTCCCTTTCCATGCCATATGTATTAAGTGATGATTCAGGTAGGCCTCCTGCCGTTCAAGGAATTACAATAATAGATAGGACTCTTGTTTCAAAAGAAGGAGTTGACGAAAAATCAACAGATGTAGTAATTTCTATTGAAAAACCAACAGTTTGGGATGAAGTAACAGGTGATGATGATAGTTCAAATGACTTGTATTTTCATATATTGTTAAATCCATATCAAACTGAAATTGAATCAACTGAAAACTATGAACTTGAAGCAAAGGGAGTATCTTATGGAAGCTATCCAATTAAATATAGATTGGTAAAATATTTTGGGCCTGACTCTCCGAATCTAGTGGATAATGGAGATACTTTGGAATATACTTTAAAAGGTTTTGAATTGTTTAAAGGCGAAAATGATGATAGTGATATTTCAAATAGCGAAGAATATCCTGACTATTTACTGCCAAATAAAGTCTACTATATGCAAATGTATACTTCAACTGCAGAAAATAAAGGTACTACGAATTCTTCTTTAATGTCTTACAAATCGTATACTGTAAGTTTTACAACATTAAGTGAGGATGATACAGAAGTTCCACTTCCGAATAATTTTGAGTTGACTGAAAATGATGCAGATGTTGAAACAGATGAAAGTGGAAATATTACATCTCTTTCAAATTATATTGAAATACAATGGGATAAAGTTACTGTGGATTGGACTAATTATGTAGATGATACTTCTGTAGATAAAAATATTTATTATGATATTTACATGAGTACCAGAACAGCAGAGGAGTCATTTAAGTTAATAGGAAGTACAGAAAATCCGGATG
Organism: uncultured Eubacteriales bacterium; assembly: GCA_964470745.1. GTDB lineage: Bacteria > Bacillota > Clostridia > DSM-8532 > CAYYEC01 > CAYYEC01. The sequence goes on from CAYYEC010000024.1 coordinate 16,212, forward strand.
GAGATATTACTTTTACTGGCGTAAGCAATATTCAAAGTACAGCAATTAAAGCAGTAATACGTGATTTCTCTTCTGGAACAAATGCGTACACAACATTTGGAGAGAATTTATTGCCGAATACTACATATTATTTAATTGTTAAAACACGTCTTGAAATAGATGGTAATACAGAAAAATTGGAGTCAGAAAGTACAGCGATTGTTCCAGTAACAACTGTTTCAGGATCCATATCCGCGCCGGATGAATCAGATAGAAAACCGCTGGCACCTGTAGATTTTAAAATTGCAGAGAATGAAGATGGAAATCAGATACTTACCAGCTCAATGGTAGGATTTGATTGGACTCATCAAGAAGGTGATGTTGAATATAATATTATTTGTACATCTTTTAGAATTGACTCGGATACAGAAGCTTCAGAATATAAAGATGATGAAGTATACGTAAGTTTTATAAATACTTTTGGAGAACTTACATTAGACCCTGATTTGGATACTTTAGTATCCGGATTGGAATATGATTCAGATTCGCAGATTTTAACATATACCATAGAT
>CAYYEC010000025.1:0-2138 GCA_964470745.1 uncultured Eubacteriales bacterium
GGATATCATAAAAAATACACCTTTAAGGGATAAGAATAAAATCTTAATTATTACTAATGATTTTCACATGTTCAGAGCAAAATTCCTTGCAAAAAGAAATGGATTTGAAGCCTATGGACTTCCCAGCAAAACTCCCGTCTCTGTGATTCTCAATGTTTATATCAGAGAATACTTTGCAGTTGTTAAATCTTATTTTTTGGATAGAAATTAATTATATATAGGTCACATTCCCTATATATTTTTCTTCCAGTAGTTTGTAATACTTCAATTTTATGTTTTTATTAACGGGTCGAGGCTTGTGTGGCGTTCCGGTGGGTACGCCACTTCATTCAAAGTGTTACAAATCTACTTCCTTATTTCGTGGTCTGCATACCTTAGACAATATGCCTTACAGACCACTAGGTATAAAAATTCATTTACATTTTTTACTTTATATGATATTATTTTTAAGCATTTGCTAATATCTATTAAATTAACTCAACAACAAGGAGGATTTATGAAAAAAATTTATTTTTTATTACTTACGTTATTATTCACAAGTATTTTTTCTATTTCAATTTGCTTTGCAGAAGATAATATTATTGAAGTACCAAAAGTCAAAATTATTATTGACGGTAAAATTGGTACCTACGGAGAGGTTCCAATAAATGTAAACAACAGGACATTGCTGCCACTAAGAGCCTTGCTTGTAAATTTAGGAGTCCAAAATGATAATGACCACATAATATGGAATGCAGCTGATAAAAGTGTAACTGTAATTAAAGATTCTAAAAAAATCAATTTAAAAATCAATAGTAAAACAGCATACATAAATGACCTTCCAATTTCACTTGACGTAGAACCCATTATTTATAAAGACAGAACATATATTCCTGCAAGATTCATTGCACAAAGTCTTGGTAAAAAAGTTGTTTGGGACGGATCAACTAGTGCAGTTTTGATTAGAGATGACGCAGAATTTGAATCAATTAAAAATATTCTTGACACTACAAATAAAGCTATGTCAAATATAACTAAAGCTAAATATGATCTGGACATGAATATAGGCATAAATCAGCCGGGTCTCGCTATGGATATGAAGATTTCAACTAATTGCTCCATAGATTTGGATAAAGATATATTGGCAATGAATATTTCCACAAGTATATTAGGTACTACCTCATCAACTCAATCATACGTTACAAATAACGGTACTTATACTAAAAATCGGGATACAGATGAATGGGAATTTATACCACTCTCATCAGATGAATTCAAAAAACAGTTTGACGAAAACAACTATGTTACTTCTATTGAATACAATGATGCTCTTTGTGCAGGTCTTGTAATACAAGATAGCGAAAATGAAAATGAGATTTTTCTAAAGGGAGATGTTTACTCAAAAGATCTTTTGGGGAAAAATGATGCCTCTGATAATGCAAATATAGAGATTGATACTTTTAATTTAGAATTGGTAATAGACAAGAATACAAACTTCATTTTACGTGAAGGCATGACTTTTAGCGGAAAACAAACTATTGAAAAAATTGAACAAAAATTATCATCCGAAGTTGATATTACCTTTACTGATTACAATGATGATTTTGACTTAAGTTCATCTGAAATCTATGATTTTGATATATGCAATAGTTTTATGAAAGCTATTGTTGAAAAAGATTATAATAAAGCAGTTTCTCTATTTACTGATGAGTCAGTAAGTGATGCCGGAATTTATATAAATTCTATTATCACTGCTCCACGTTCAGGATTTGATACTATAATCACTTCTTTTGAACTAAAAGAAAATGTTACTTATGAAGATGAACCAGGTATCGAATATATTACTTATAATATAAACCCTGAAGAAAATATAAACATGAATATGGAAATAAAATATGATGTTAAACAACACAAACTTATAGAAATTACTGTTTATACCATTGAAGAATAAAAAAATGAAAAATCATTCTCCTGTTTGGAGAATGATTTTTCATTTTTTATCTGTACAGTTAAATTTTAATATACTTTTTCCTATATTAAACGATTCTACATTAAATTAATATTGATATTTGTTCGTTTAATGAGTTTTATATATGTAGAATCATTTACGCGAAATCTATAATTATATATTCTCCAATATTGAAACTCCTTTTGGTGGA
>CAYYEC010000025.1:2148-16508 GCA_964470745.1 uncultured Eubacteriales bacterium
AAGATCAATATAAACTCCTTCTGAAAGGACAACCTCTGTCTCATTCTCATTATGATTCAATATAAAAGTATACTCCTTCTCATCTTTTACACGTTTAGTAACCTCAACGCCATCACAAGAAATGATATTAGGCTTTATTCCACTTCTTTCAGAATAATATCCTGCAATTTCCCTTAGCAGTTTTTCTTCGGGTTCAGTTGCTATATAAACTGCTTTACCATTACCAAAGCTATTCTCAGTAATTGCAGGATATCCTTTGTAATAATCCTGTCCATATGTACCTATAACTCTAGCTCCTTCCGAGTGTAGTACATCACAGATCAATCCGCATTTATATAGCTGGTTCATATCAGTAATATTTTCCTTTAAGATTATTTCATTATTTTCATCAGGATATATAGCATCTGTCTCCTCTACCCATATACCTAAGAGCTTTCTAAAGGCGCCGGGATATCCTCCTAAAATAACCAGATCATTTTCATCCACAATACCACTAAAAAATGTAGTAATAAATGTTCCTCCATCTAAAACAAATTTTTCTATTTTATCAGAGACTTCCCTTTCAACCATATAAAGTACAGGTGCCACCACAATATCATATTTTGATAAGTCATCTGCTGGTTTAATAAAATCTACAGAAATATTTAAGCTGTAAAACGCCCTATAGTATTTTTCTACCTGCTCCATGTATTTCAACTCAACGCTCGGCCCACTAGAATAATCAACTGCCCACCAGTTTGACCAATCTATAATAATGGCTACTTTTGAATTGATTTTTGAACCTAGTATCTTATCCCCCAGGGTGTTTAGTTCTTTTCCCAATTGAGTCAGTTCTCGTCCTATTCTGGTATTTTCATGTCCCACATGCGGCACAAAGGCTGCATGATATTTTTCACAGGCACCTACTGATTGTCTCCATTGAAAAAATAGTACTCCATCACAGCCATGAGCCACTGCCTGATAGTTTAATAAACTCATAACTCCAGGACGTTTTAGAGCATTTATATCCTGCCAGTTTTGCTGATTTGGTGTTTGTTCCATCACTAAAAACGACTGGCCCCCTTTTAGTCCTCTTATAATATCATGCTTCATTGCAATTGTACTTGGATGATCATTATTTGAAGGATAATTATCCCATGAAGATACATCCGTATACTCTGCCCACCTGAATAAATCTATTTGAGGCGCAATTCCCCAGATATTTGTTGTTATAGGTACCTCTGGAGTACATTTTTGTATGGCTTCTTTTTCACTCAAAAAGCAGTCTAGAATACTATCTGACATAAATCTTCTATAATCTACAGCCATTCCCTGAAAATTAGTACCATCACGGTTTTTCAAGCGGTTTGGAAGTAATTCGTTTAGTCCTGAAACAGCTTCGATTTCATCCCATTCGTAGAATGTATGTCCCCAAAATTTTGTATTCCATTTATTATTGACTTCATCAAGTGTCTTATATTTTTTCTGCAGCCATATCCTAAATGCTTGTGAGCATTTGTCACAGTAGCAATAAGACCCATATTCATTGTTTATATGCCACATTAATAGTCCAGGATGGTTCTTATATCGTTTTGCCATTACTTCTGCAATATTTCTTGAAAATCTTCTGTAATCAGCACTATTCGGGCAGAAATTACTTCTTCCTCCATGCTTTCTCTTATGACCGAATACGTCTACCGGCAGAATCTCCGGATATCTTTTTGACATCCAGGCCGGCTGGACTGCAGTTGGCGTCGCCATAATAAAATAAATTCCATTTTCGTATAGCTTGTCTAAAACCCGATCAAGCCATGAAAAATTATATTTTTCTTCTGCTGGTTGAAGATTTGCCCATGAAAATACAGGAAGTGTGACGACATTAACATTATGAACCTTCATTTGCCTTATATCATCCTCCAGCAATTCTTCCGGCCATTGATCAGGATTATAGTCCCCTCCGAAATAAAACTTCGGTAATTTTTTATTAATCATAAATTCCCCCTCATAAACGAAGCTATATTTGAAACCGATTTCAAATATGGCTTAAATTATACCACGTCATAAAGATATGTCAACTTCTATTTCATTGGATTCACTTGACCTTTAAACAATCCATTGTAATATTTAGGAATAATATTGTTGATAATCAAAAATTAAATCCTTTTATAATGCTTATTTTAGTAAAAATTTTTATACCAAAATAAATCTATATATGTTGTATTAAAGATATTACATGGAAGAAATAAGCAGCATATAAACAAATGCTTATTATTTTGCAACATCTAAATAAGGAATGTAAAATGTTTATTACAAAAAAATATATATGAAACTATTTATACTCCTCTATAATGAAATAACCCCTAAAACAGATAAGTTAAGAATCTCTACATTCATCCGCTTTAGGGTGTTATTCATTGTAATCTTAATTATTTCAATTCAACATCATCTATTGTGGCCCAGCCACTAGTCTTGTTTGCATAATACCAAACTTTAATGGTTTGACCCGCACTCGCATTGAATGTTATTGTGTATTGAGTGTAACCATTGTTTGCAGTTATATATGTATGCCCAACCTGAGTTCCATTTACATCCACTCCCAATTGAACAGCATTTGAAATATTTGCAGCACAATAAGCTTTTAACGCATAAGTTTTTGTTGAAGGAGCAGTAACTGTTTGATAGACAGCAACATCAGCAGAAGATGTCGGGTGCAGATATGCATCATATGTTCCGCCATAAGGATAGTTAGTTTCAATTCCAGCTAGTGATGGATTCCATTCACTGGACCATGAATTTAAGTTTCCGGTTTCAAAATCCGGATTTGAAATCAAATTTGTTATATTGGCAATATCCACTCTATCTGCAATAACAGAATATCCTGTCGAACTGCTGTTTTTAGTCCCGGTCACCCTCACTTTAATTGTATGCTGACCTAAAGATAAAACCGGACTTGTGTAAACTAAAACTTGATCCTGTCTGGTTGAAGAATATAAATCCACCAGACTTTCTGTTCCTCCATCTATTGAAACTGCAGCTATACCATGATTATACGCCTTTGCCATATACACACTTGCCTGGCTTCCAGTAAAAGCAACTTGATAGTAACTATTTGTAGCACTTGACCAGTGATTATCATTCCAAAATGCATTTGATTGTGCACCTCTGTCCCAGGTTCCAGAATAATTGAATTGATTATTATTCGTACCTGCCAGCGAGTCATTTACTTTTATTAAATCTCCAGCATATGACATGCCGGAAACAACATAGGTGGTAATAGAGTTGGCAGCAGCTGTTATTGAAAGATTTTTGCCTGAAATTGAAACATTGTTTAATTGTACCAAATTCTCTGTTGAGGATGTTCTGTATTGTGCCGCAGTAGTCCCAGCAGTATCAAATTTTGACAAATCATAAGTATAGTTAGCATCTGAGGATGTATTATTTGTAACTACCAGTACTAAGTTACCTGAATCAAGATCCATGGCAGCCAGAGAATTGGTATCATTAACACCAATAATCTTATATCCTGGACGTATAAACTTACAATAGTTTCCCATACTGTAATACTGCTTTGTTACCCAGTAATCTTCAGTACCAGTAAAATTGGCATGTAGAAGCCCATGGTTATGATTACCTGCTTCATCTTCCACAGCCTGCCAATATACCCATCCAGTTGCTCCCATGTCTTTTAAATCAGTACGTATCTTAGCTGATTGCTCCAATGCACTTGTTATATCAGTATGGCTGTGATTAGCCGTTCCTCCCAGAGTTACTTCCGAATTCCATAACTTCTTGCCATCACTGTTTGCTACTTCCCTTAATCCCGCTCTATTATTTCCACCATATGTATGTGTATTTATTTGAGTTATATAGGATTTTACAGTGCTGTCAAATGAATTGTAAGAAGTAATAGAATCATTAATGGAATATTCCTCAGGTGCACTGAGTGTTGTTCCTGTTATTCCTTTATTTGCAAGACTTGCACCTACAAGACTTAAAATTTGATTTTGGTTTGTTCTGTCAAAGTGACATCCTTCCTGATTATTCGTTGACTTCCACCAGGTACTCACTGGTTCGTTTAATACCGCTAAGGTACGGAAAGTGATTCCCCAACTATCATGGAAGTGTTTGACTACTTCTGTAAGATAGTCTGCAAATTCATTATACATATCGGATCTTAAATTATTGCTTCCATCCGTACTACCGGCCGAACACTGGCTGTTTGTCATCCAGTATGGCGGAGAATTTGAAAATGCTTCCGTAATATTTACGCCCTTGCTGATTGACTGTTCCAAGACCCATCTCTGTCCGGCATCTGCCGTCCAGTCCCATACTCCTTGTGAAGGTTGATATCCAGGAATTTCAGCCCCTACTCTCATATGTTCATGTGCAGGATTTTCTCCACCGCCGATATTATATCTTGCAATGTTTAGTCCTAAGCCAGATGTAGGATCAAATAACAGGTTAATAATCTCATTTTTCTTTGTAGTTGCCCAATTGCCAACTACATTTCCCCACCAGCAAAGTGAAGTCCCCCATCCTTCCATTGTTTGGCGTTGGTCTGCCGGATCTACTGTTACAGTTGTAGCCGCACCAACCGGTAAAATAGAACTCATGCATGTGGCCATTACAATCATCATTACCATTATAATTGACAAAACTTTTTTACTTCTTAACATAATATTCATCCTTTCCAATTTATTTTTTTACTAACTCTCAAGTATGCATAATACTTTTCCTTAAGTCATAACAGTCTTTTATACAACTGTGAATCATTGTTCAAGTCATAAAACCACCCCTCTCTAAACTTATATAGTTTAGGTTTATGAAGAACTAATAATGTAGCTAATTTTGTTAGCAAAATATATATGTTGAACTAAAGATTTTTCAAAGAAGAATTGTTCAACATATAAATAGAGGTATATGATTTTGAAATAAATCGAATAAAAAGTAAAAATGTTTATTTCAAAACATATAGAACAGTTTCCGCTAATAAAATTAGTTGTTTCTAATCATAAACCATATAGTCCGGATTCCATAAAGAATTCTATAAATATTATTTTAGAGCAGCACTGCCAGCACTAATATTTGCCTCAAGCATGTACTTCTGTCCAAAGAAATATCCAATCAGTGGCGGAAGCGTCAAAAACATGGACCCAACCATTACAAAATGCCAATTTGGAACTGCATTTCCCTGTGAAGCCTGAATAAAACGCAAACCTACTGCTAAAGGATATTTTTCTTTATCCTGCAAAAATACTAGTGGTCCGTAGAACCATCCCCAATTAAACTGAAAAGTAAATAAGGCTATAGCAATTAGTATCGGTTTCATTAGGGGAAGAATAATTTTAAAATATATTCCGAAGTATCCCAAACCATCAATCTTGGCTGCTTCATCTAAAGATGTGGGAACTGTCATAAAAAACTGTCTCATCAGGAAAATATTAAATGCACCCCCAGCAAAATTTGGAATAATTAACGGAAGATATGTATTCAACCATCCAATTTGCCTAAACAGCATAAACTGTGGGATAATATACACATCCTGAGGAATCATCATTGTTCCAAGAAGCAAGATAAAAATTAAGTTTTTACTCCTTGACCTAAGTCGTGCAAAACCAAAGGCTACAAAAGAACTTGCTAGAACTTGCCCCACAATACACCCAACTACCAATTTTATACTGTTCAAAATATAAATCCCCATCTGTTCTCTTCCGGTAAAAACACGAAGGTAATTGTTCCATTGAAACTCTTTTGGTATTATAGAAAATGCACCCTTTGCATTTGTCGCATCCGATGCCAAGGACATGGATATCATAAACATAAAAGGGGATAGAAATACTAAACCTATCAAACATAATAATAAATAGACAAAAATCTTCTCCGAGGTACTTGCAGATTTATCCATTATTCTTAACCTCCGATTCATAAAAAACAAATGCATTAGATGACTTAAATATGACTGCACTAAAAAGAATGATAACTCCAAAAATGATCCATCCCAATGAACAGGCATATCCCATTTCGAAATCGTCAAAGCCCTTTAAATATAAATAATTGCTTATCATCAGCGCTGCATTGTTTGGTTTGAATTTTCCATCAGTTAACATATACGACTGTGTAAACACCTGTAATGCACCAATTACTCCCGTAATCAGATTAAAAAATATAACTGGAGATATGAGGGGAACCGTTATACTCTTAAACTGTCTCCATTTGCCGGCACCATCTATACATGCAGCTTCAAGCATTTCATTTGAAATACCCTGTATCGCTGCCAGAAGAAGCACCAGACTTGCTCCTACCTGCCACACGCCCATAAAAATAATAACCATTTTAATCCATTTTTCATCGTAAAGCCATGAAGGGCCTTGAAAGCCAAACAAAGCTATAAGTCTATTAACAATACCAATCTTCGAATTAAAAATCCAGAAAAATACAAAGGCCACAGACGTTAATGGAACTAGAACTGGTAAATAATATAATGATCTGAAAAATCGTATTCCTTTTACTTTTTTATTGAGAAAATAGGCAATCAGTAATGAAATAAATATATTTAAAGGTACTGTAATAAGTGCATAATAAAAAGTGTTATATAAACTTTTATAGAATTTCATGTCTTTTGAAAACAAGTGTATATAATTATCCAAACCTATAAAATTAGGTTTTTCAAACATATTCCAATCAGTTAAGCTAAAGTAAGCAGATGCCAGCATAGGCCCAAGTGAAAAAACCAAAAATCCTATCAACCATGGCGAAATAAAAATGTAGAACATAATAGCTTCTTTCTTTTCAGATTTACTATAACGGGACATATATATTGATCATCCTTCCTTAGTAGAAAAAGCACCTAATAAATACAATAAATAAAGGTACTAGTGGTTTGTAAAGCTTCTTTTTCATAGTCTTATTCAAAAGCTTTACAAATCCGCATCCCCTGTCTGTGGTCTGCATACCATGAACAACAAACTATGCAGACCACTAGTAGTGTGTTCTTAAATTACATTAACTTAAAAATTTTAAAACACGGACGGTTTAACCGTGTTTTAAAATTTTTATATATTCAGATATTTAAGAAACACTATTCTAGAACATTATGGGATTGGGTCCCCATAATGTTCTAGAAAATGCCTATTTTTCTATAAGATCTTTTAAATCTGTTTCTATTTTTGCAAGTGTATCTGCTGAATCTTCGCCATTCTGGAAAAGAACACTTAAATACTGATCAAAAATCCTCTGAATTTCATTCCATTTCGGATGTAGAGGAGGTGAAACGATCATATCAGCAGAGTCGGCAAAAGCTTTAAAATTAATATTTTTTCCCTCTGCCCAATCAGGCTTCAGGAATAGGTCGCTCTTCAAAAGTTGTACATTGGCAGGAGCATCCTCATTGTTCTTCACAATTGGTTCCTGACCCTTCTCGCTCGTAAGGAATTCAACTGCTTGAAATGCTGCATCTACATTTTTACCATTTTTCGGAATTGCCAGTCCGCTTCCAAAGGCAAAGGTTGCACTTTCTTTATTCTTCCACAAAGGAGCCATATCCCAGTTTAAATTTTCAATTTTGCTTAAGGATCCAACATTCCAAAATCCTGTGACATTCATTGCACATTTGCCTTGTGCAAAAAGCGGATCCGGCTGTCCGTCTTTTAATCCAAATTTGCTGTATCCGTCAGCAGTAGGTGCTACATTATATTTATGTACCAGATCATTATAAAAGTTCAAGGCTTCAATATTTTCTTTTGAATTCACTACCACATTTTCCATGTTGTCGTCTAATATTCTACCGCCGTTCTGGTACATAAAACTCATCCACCAGGGCCACCAGCCGCCGGCAGCAAACCCATACTGCTCAACTTCTCCATCCTTAGTTATTGTGAGTTTCTCTGCAGCTTCAAGTAAATTATCCCATGTCCAGTCCTTTGTTGGATATTTAACTCCGGCTTTGTCAAACATATCTTTGTTATAGTAAAGAATCATTGCACCTGAACGATCCGGGAATGCAAATAATTTACCTTTCCAGACGTAAGCTTCTGTACTTGTACCAAATCTTCCATTAAGATCCAAGCCTGCTTTTGCAGCATAATCATCTAATGGCTGAAGTACTCCTTTAGACGCATAAGAATTACTTGTTTCTGACAATTGTATAATGTCAGGGCTTTCGTTTGCAGCAAGCATTGTTTGGATTTTAGCATCATATCCGTCATTAGGAATGCTAATATCTTCAATTGTTATATTCGGATATTTATCCTTAATTAATGCGGCTCTTTCCTGATATGTTTTCACATCCAATTCGCTTCCATAATGAGCAAGTTTCAAAGTCACCGGTTTTGCATCCTCTTTTTTTCCAGTGCTTTGCTGCGCTTGAGTTCCAGTCTCTTGGCTTTTTGCTTGATCCTGGACAGTTTTCCCACATCCAGCCAGTAATACGCTTGAAGCTAACACAATCATTAATGCTGTACATAAAAACTTCTTTTTCATAATAAATCCTCCCTTAAATTTTTGTTTATTTCTGTTATATAAATATACTTTTAAATGATCTATTAAAAGTATATTTTTTGTCTAATAAAATATATACGTAGGAGATTATAATATACTCAACATTAACTTGACAATTATTAATTTACTTAAATCCAAAAGAACACTAAACTTTATATGTATAAAACTTAATAAAAACTGAAAATGGTATTTACCTTTAGTTACTATATGGAACGCAATAAGTAAATTACATTAGGGTTATTTGCGTTCGGAGTTTTAAAGGCAATACAACACAATATTTTTAATAATACTGTAAAGGATTTATTGCGTTGTACATAGATAAGTTACAACATGTGAAATGGATTTCTGAAACCCATTTCATGAATTATTATATTACTTCTTATGCAAAAAGTCAACCTTAACATCAAGACTTTTTGGTTATATTTTTATCTATGCTATATATAACGCATAAAAGATTTTGCATTCTATATTTGTGCGCTTATATTACCTCAAGCTCTTATGGCAAAAATCCGATTATTAATATATAAATTCATTTTTGCGATTTATATATTAATCTAAAGACATACAGGATTCCTTTATCAGCAGTTCCGTCTGAATAACTGTTTCTTTTTTAACTTTTTCACCCTTTAACAACTTCACCATTACATCCATAGCTGTGACTCCCAGCATAGAGAAATTCTGACTAACTGTGGTTATTTTGGGTTTAACTAAATCCGTTAGATACACACCATCATAGCCTGTAATTGATATGTCCTCTGGAATTTTAACCCCATATTTTTCTGCTGCATTGATGGCTCCAATTGCAACAAAATCATTCACTGCCATTATTGCAGTTGGTATCTCTCTATTCCTCAAGACTTTTTCCATGTTCATATAACCATCTTCAATAGAAAAACCACTGTGTATAATCCATTCTTTTCTGGTTATCATGTTAAATTTATCAACAGATTTCCTAAATGCTTTTAATTTATCATCTGCAGATGAAATATCCTTGATTCCACCAATAAAACCAATTTCTTTATGTCCTAGGTCTGAGAGGTATTTAACTAGATTATAGATCCCAACCTTTTCATCAGTATGTACTTTATAGCAATCTACACCTTTCATTTTACCGTTAATCATAACAATAGGTGTTTTCTGAAGAATTTCATTCATCTCTCTGGCATATTCTTCATTAGTCTTACTTTCATTGATACGGCCTCCCATAAAAATAATCCCATCCACCTGTTTTTCCGATAATGCCTTTAAATAAAGTGACTCAATATTAGTTACGTTTAATATATTATCATTCATAGAATTACATAATATCATTGTATAGCCCATGCTTAAAGCGTATTTTTCAGCTTCAAGAAAGACGGTTGAAAAAAATGGATTAGTTATATCAGGCAGTATAAATCCTATAGTTTTAGTTTCTTTTTTAATAAGGCTTCTCGCTAAAGCATTTGGTTGAAAATTATATTTTTCTATCAATTTCTCAATTTTTTCTCTTTTAGTGCTGCTAACATGTGCGCTTCCTGTTAATACCCTTGAAACAGTTGCTGGCGATACCTGTGCTTCTTCCGCTATATCATATATTGTTATACTTTTCTCCAATGTTATTTTCTCCTTTAGATAAATGTATCTTATTACCCCTTCATTAATTTTGTATTTAAATTAATTTTTAGAAATTTATCATGAATATAAAGCTTCATAGGCGGTACTCCTATACATCGATGAACTTATATATGTCATTAAAAGAAGATTAGCTCACTCAATTATTCCTTTATTATCCCTTAATCGTTAATCAAAACAAGTTTAAATCCCTTTTCTTTTCACCATACACAACAACTCATGTTGTTGATCACTATAAGCAATTAAAACCCCTTCTTTTTATATATTTTAATGTATTAGGATTTCTGTGTCTATAATATTTTACTATAGATTTCACGTAAATGATTCTACATTATAATTTACCTTGCGCGAAATCTACACCTATAAAACTCATTAAACGAACAAATATCAATATTAATTTAATGTAGAATCATTTGTGCGTTTAATATAACATCAATAAAGCCTATTGGTAAAATTATGTACAACTTATAACTTCAATTATTCCCACATTTCTCTCAATAAATCTAGGATATAAATGGTACAATCATTGTTGTGACAGATTTCCCCTTTAGCATTACCTGTAAAATGCCCCCTATAACCTTCCCACCTTCTATTTTTTTCAAATCCTCATTAACAGAGGTACGAAAAATAGATATGGCTATATCCGAGTTATTCATAAATGACAAATCAAAACATAATTCTTTATCCATTGTATGACTATTTACTGCCACAATAATCAGCGTTCTATTATCTTCGTCAAATGCTGTAATTACATCTTCCCTTTTGCAGTCAATGATGACAGCTCCTCTTCTTATGAATTTGCTGAAATTTCCAAATACGTAATACTGTTTTGTTAGCCAATATTCTTCCGTTCCTTTGAAGTTGGCATGAATCAACCCATGGTTGAGCTTTACTTCCTCTCCCTCCACAGCCTGCCAATAAACCCATGCATGGGCCCCCATATCATTGATATAATCGCAAATCGTTTTTGCAAGTTCCATTGCGCTACTCATATCTCCATGTGCATGTTCTTCTGTACCCCCGCACGAAACTTCAGACATCCATAGAGTTTTTTTCTCACCTTCAGCAATAGAACGAATCACGCTTCTACTTTTTTGGTCTCCCGAATAGGCATGGGTATTAATTTGAGAAATATATGACTTGACTTCTTCCCCATAGCTTCCGTACGAATAAATAGAATCAAACACACTCCATCCTTCCGGAGCTGCAATGCTTGTTTCGTTTTGCTCTTTTTCATTTAGGTGCTGTATCACTTCTTCTAATAATTTAATCTGATGATTCGTATCAAAAAAGCAGCCTTCCTGGTTATTTGCCTCATGCCACCAGCATGCAATAGGCTCATTAAAGAGAGAAAGCGTCCGAAAAGTGATTCCCCATTCTTCTTTAAAATGTTTGACCACCTCTGAAAGAAATTCAGCAAAATAACCATACTGATCCTCCTGCAAATTATTCCTTCTATCATCTGCACCCGCTGAAGACCCGTTTTTCGTCATCCAGAACGGTGGTGTATTGGAAAAGGCCTCAAATATATCTGCCCCTTTTTGTATTGCTTTATTTAGTATTTTCCTTTGACCTTTATCAGCTTCCCAATTCCATGTACCTTCTTTTGTAAGAAAGCAGGGCATATTTGCTCCAATACGCAAATTAGAGACATTTGGAGGATTTTCTCCTCCCCCAATATTGTACCGAACAATATTTATTCCAATTCCTTTTTCAGCATCAAATAGCAGGTCACATACTTCATTGATTTTTTTCTCGTCCTCCCACTTTCCCAACATGTTCGCCCACCAGCAAAGAGATGTTCCCCACCCTTCAATGATCTGCATACGCTTCTCCAAATTAACCTTAACACTTACAAACTCATTATTTGAAGATACACTCATTCATTTTCCTCCCTCATATATAGTCATTTTTATTTTTGCAGTGTAATTGAACTATTTTGAAATCGGTTTCAAAATAATTATACTGGATTTATATCTTGAAGTCAACCATTGCAATTTTATACAAGAATTTTTTCTTTTGAGATAAACCTTATTCTCTTAGTAATTTTAAATATTCCAAAGCCTCGTCACTCTGAGAATAAGCTCGAAGGTCACTTATATATTCTTATTTTGAAATATACACTTCTTATCCTCTATTGCCTATTTGAATATAAACCTTATCCCGGCTTTAGTTTCTTTAATTAAGGCTTCCTTTTTAAATTCCAAATCAATTAGATAGACCTTACGATTTACAGCAAAATGATCAGCAAAATTTTCAACCGTTGCTTTATACTCTAATAAGCTGCTGTCAAATTGAATCTCGACTGAGCTTTTCCCACTTTTAATATTAACAATCCCATCTTCAATTAAACTTGGCTCAATAAAAGATACAAATCTTTCAATAATTGCTTTAGGAGGATTCTCAAAAATAAAAGAGTCCTCTAAAATCAGCCCACCCTCTGTGAAAACAAATTCTCTTTTAAGTGATTGAAGGTTTTTATTATCGTAAGCCCCAGATATATCTAGAATAAACTCATCTTTTTCCTGTGAGCTGTTAGCTTTAATTACTTCTGCATAATATTGGGCACCTTCCTTCTGTAGACAATTTTCAACAATTGGTATGGAATGTCCACCCGAATTATTGCATAAATATGAATATCTTTCAGAGCCAAAATACTTCTTGGTATATTCTCCACATCCCAAGTCTATAAGCAGTGTCTCTCCGTTTTTATGAAGAAGAAAGCTTCCCACATCATTGTGATTATGAGGCTCATCGTTATTTCCGCCTTTAGCTGCAAAGGCAACTAAATCTTTATCATCTATTTTTCTGGAAATAAACCATTGAGAGTTTTTTAAGTAATATGTATTTTCTGATATTTGTGAAGATTCATATTCTAAATTACTCCAAACAAAGTCACGTATTGATTGAACCCATCTAAAGCAGTGATCATCAGCAAACTTAGCTCTATATCTAAAATCAGGTATCTCTATCTCCTTATAATTATCCTTCAAATAGCATGTAAGTCCAAGCCTGAAGTTTGAACTTAAATGCCCATCAGAAAAACTAACTACTTTATTCTCACTTAAATAACACTTTTGTTGAAAAAGAGCAATCTGTCTCACTTTTTCACCTTGCATTAAATTTATTTTTCCACTTGTTCTTTGCTTTAAAATCTCAGCGAAATAAACAAAAAATCCAAAACCATAATTCCAATATCCCAGCCCTTCCATACATGCACCATCATCAAAATAACCATTTAAAAAGCACTTTAGTGATTCCAGCACCCTTTTGATGATTGGAGCTAAAACATTATTATCATCTATTAAATAAATAGCTGTGGCTCCAATTGAACCCGCACATACGGCTGACCAGTTATGTATAGAGGTTTCCCAATTGAAAAATGAATTTAATTCACAATATGATTCCAGGATTCTTTCAGTTATTTCCTTTCTTACTCTATATGTTATTATTGGTGATAAGGAATCCTCAAGCAGGTATACAATTTCAGATAAAGCAAATCCTGTTTCTGCAGAAAACAAATCAATTTCTTTTTTGTGTTCTCTCATTTTGGATGATAATTTACCATTATTTATATTAATTTTATTGTCTATAATCTCCAAGCTTTTACCACCCAGATGAGCCGGCAAGCACCATGTATATTCATCACAAATAGCCCATATTATATCTTCAAGAGCTTCCAAATATTCTCTTTTTTTATATACTAAATACAGTATGCTAAAGGTATTTAATCTTCCTCTTCTATCAAAATATGCATCCTGATACTCATTTCTTGCCCCAGTCTCATCAAATAGTTTGTACAGAGAAAATGCAATTGTTTTAATTGGCTCTTTAAGATATTTATCTCTCAGAAGCAGAACTTCTTCTATCATTTCTTTATATTTATAGGATGATTTTATCTCATCCCACTTCAAAGGGTCTTTCCCCTGAGGAAAAGGTTGATTTTTTTCTTTACTTTCACACTCTAGTGCATCTTTAATTTCATCCAATGTCATAATTTATATACCTCACACTAATATAATTATTTTCATATCTTTTTTTACTATAATTTTACCATATTATATCTTTTATAATAAGCATTATCTTAATAAAAATTTATAAAAAAACTCAGAAAAGGAGACAAATTAATGTCTCCTGCATCTCTCTTATAATATAAAATAATTTACATCTATATTAAACGTACAAATGATTCTACATTAAATTAATAATGGTATTTGTACGTTTAATGAGTTTTATAGGTGTAGATTTCGCGTAAGTTAAATTAAAATATAGAA
>CAYYEC010000026.1:0-16425 GCA_964470745.1 uncultured Eubacteriales bacterium
TAATTTTTCAATAGTTTCCTTTTTATTTAGAACGTACATCGGAAAATTATTTCTTACAAATCTCCCGAGAAATGCCGAGTTTGCATGTTGATTGGACCCACCGTCACAAATTGCATATTTTTTTCCTTTGCATTCCTTAGTATATATAACCTGAGTAGCGTAAACCCCGGATTCAGCTAAAAGGAACCTTCCGCTTTCTACTGCCATTCGTGTATCCGATAGCTGATGACCATAATTTTTTATTATACTATTAATACCTGTTTTAAGTACTTCAATATCCAAATCATTTTCATTCTTAAAGTAAGGTATCCCAAATCCTCCACCCAAATCCAAAAACTCCAACTTAAAACTATATGTATTGGATAAATCAATAGCAAGCTTCACAATTTCTTCCATATTAATCACAATATCATCTGACGAGAGAATTTGCGTTCCTGAATAGACATGTATACCTATTATTTTAACATTTGATAATTCATTTATATTTGTGACAGCTTCGTCAATAATATTTTGATCAATCCCAAATTGAGTAGATACTCCAGTCATTTTTATCTTTGCTCCTGAAATATCGAAATTGGGATTTATTCTTAATGAAATATTAATCACTTTATTATTTGTAACTGCAATATCATTTATTTTTTTAGCTTCTTCTACGGATTCTATATTTATACTATATATACCGCTATCTACAGCATAAACCAGCTCATCATAAGTTTTGCCGGGGCTGGTAAAAATAATATCCTTCGGATCAAATCCAGCTTTTAGTGCAATATATAGTTCTCCACAGGAAGCAACTTCGATTTTACTTCCAAGCCCTTTAAATATCTGACAAATTCCCAACAAGGGATTTGTCTTCATAGAGTAGTAAATATCAAATTTTTGCGGAAAGCATTCTTTCAAAATTTTATATTTTTCTTCTATTTTTTCACCATCATAAATATAAAGGGGGGTTTTATATTTATTAATTATTTTCTGCAGTACGCCCTGTTCCATGATCATCTTCCTTTTACATATAGTTTTTCTTCAGCAGTATTTTTAATTGGCTCTATGGGTAAATGTACCTCCTGACTTTTCTTTTGCAGTAAAAAATCTTGACAACTTAGAATATTGCTCTTCTTTTAATGTTAATACTCTATTTGTATCAAATAATCTAGTAAAGAAATCATATTCCCAGATAGCTGGCTCCTCGTTTTCTACACCGTACTCATCAAGATATGTTAAATCATCCGGTCTCAATTCACTCATTACATTTTGAGGAATTATTTCACCAAACATCAGCTCTATAAAATGGAAGTTGTAATATATTACTTTGTCGAGGTTATACCCCTTTACGCGACTGGTTAATCGGGACCAGTCTATTTCATTATAAAACTTTTTAATATACATAAATAAATCTGCAAACTTATATATTTTCAAATCTCTTAAATCAGTAATCCACATCATTAAAACAGCTTCTTTATACAGATGACAGCTTAATTGAATTATATTATCAATGTAATCCAGCATATACCCTCTTGAGTTATTGATTTCAATTGGAATTGCTCTCTCTATCAAATCCTTCGTATCAACTTTATAAGGACATTTTCCTTTCCATAAAATATCATGATTTACATCTACTTGTACCAATTTAGCAAAGCTATTATCACTTAGCTTTTGGAATTCCTGAAGCTCATGTGATGAAACCTGTTGAAGGACTTTTTCCCGCCTTGTAGCTTCCACTATTATTCCTTTTTCTTCATCAAAATGGCCCTGCTTAAAACCAATATCCTCAAGTGATTTTGTAACCTTTGAAACATCATCAAGTTTCATAAGTAAATCCAAATCATTAAAAGCTCTTGCTTCAATTGAAGGATATACCTTGCTTGCAAGTAAATTTCCCTTTAATATGGGAACTACCACATCATTCTTTTCAAACTCATTCAAAACTTCTCCCAGTACTTCCAAATAGTATTTGTTTCTTTCATAATATGCTTGTGATTGAGTCTTAAATAGCTTTTGAAGTTCTTTTTCCATACTTTCAAGCAAACTAAACTTTTTTAGGTTGTAATAAAACATGTTTAGTGTTCTGTGAGTTATAAGCTGAAAAATTATTTCCGCCCAATTAACACAATTATTAATTATCTCTTTAAATCTTTCACCGTCTGCCTCATTTATCTCCACAGACCCCATTAATACAGCTTGTCTTTCAATACTTAATTCATTTCTATTCATTGTTTTTCCCCCTGTTAATAACTTGATAATATATTTTCCTTAAATCATTTTTGCTGATTTTTCCTACAGAGTTGCGTGGTATATCTTCTATAAGATGGATTTCCTTTGGTATTTTTTTGTCTTCAAGATTTTCTCTACACCAAAGGAACAATTCCTTTATATTCAATTCGATGTTTTCAATAGCTTTAACAAATGCAACTATTTTTTTACCCAGTCTTTCATCATCTACTCCAAAAACCGCTGCTTCTTTTACACCTTTGTTCATTAGCAGCACTTCTTCAATTTCAACGGGAAAAACATTGTTTCCACCCTGGATTATTAAATCATCACACCTTCCCTGAATATAATAAAACCCATTTTCGTCTTTATATCCTAAGTCCCTGGACCTGAACCCCTTTGATGTAAGGACTTCCTTTGTGAGTTTTTCATATTTATAATAGCCATTCATAATGTAATCACTTTTTATATAAATTTCACCGATCTCATTAGTCAAAGCCTCTCGCCCATTTTCCTTTATTATTTTTATTTCGCATCCTTTTATGGGTAATCCAACTGAGTCAGGGCATTCCAATAACTTTGAAGGATCTGAAAACGCAACTCTTGTGGAAGTTTCTGTCAAACCATAGGTGTTGTATAGACTTATCCCCGCTAATTTTTCTTTAGCTTCCTTCACTACAATTGGCGGAACTATCATTCCTCCAAAAACAATCCTTTTCATTGAACTAACATCATAGTTTGAAAGCTTGGGATACCTTATAATTAGTGAAAGCATTGTACTTACAAGCATAGTACTTGTAGTTTTATACTCCTCAACAGCTTTTAAGAAGATTGCCGGATGAAATAAATCATTTAGTATAACCATACTTGCACCACTGCTGATAGTCATTAAAATATCTCCTGCTAAAGGTCCCGCTTGAGGGAAAGGTCTAACCATAAGAAACCTGTCATTACTATTAAATTTCAAAAGTTCTGCTACAGCTAAAGCATTTCCTGATATGGCTTTGTTTGAAATCACTACACCTTTTGGCTCTGATGTAGAACCGGAAGTAAAACATATACCAAAAACATCATCTAAAGGTTCGTAAACTTCCTTTTTAATATACTTATATTCATAAAGCTTATACTCACTATTATCATTGAATACAATAATTGCTCTTAAGTTTATTTTTGAAATAATACTATCTAATTCATTGAATCCCTTTTCATCAGTAATTATGACTTCAACATCCGAGTAATTAATTCTTTTTATTAAGGATTCGCCTTTGAGTTGATATGATAATGGCACTACAACTTTTTTATTTTTATTAAGTGCCAGCATTGCTGATATAAATTCTATGCAATTTGGAAGATATAATGCCCCTATTTTAATGTTCCAATCTTTTATAGCTTCAGATATGGTATCTATTTTTTTATCCATTTGTCCATATGTAATAGTTTCATTTTTATGTATTATCATAATATTCTCAAAATTTTTACTACAGCTTTTAGAAAATAGATCCCATGGAGTATATTCATTCATCTTCACACAAGTATCCTCCTTCTTCACTAAATACGTTCCTTAAGCTTGTTGGCTATATCTTTTTCAATCCTGATGATTTCATCAATTATATTGCACATATTATCTATAATCTCTATTTTTTTTGTAACACCCAATTTATATGAAAGATTGGCACATATATCCCAGTTCATAGCTGCTTCTGATAAATCAACAGCTAGCTTATTAATTGTTTCTTTTTCCAGGATATGATCCAATTCACATATAAACTTCTTAAATCGCTTTCTATTTCTGCCTAATCTTTTCAAAAATTCATTTAGATAAGTTTTAAAATAATAAGTAGTTTTGTCATCAAATTCAGCTTCTTTTTTTAGTAATAAGTCCTGCTTAAATCTATCCAGTACTTTTAAACCACAATCTTGATTTAATATCTTTTCTTCTCCAAGCATTCTTTTGCAGCTTTCTCTTATAATATTTAACTTAGTGGAATCATTCATTTTGAATCTGTCACCAACCAAAATCTCAATCCAGCTACAATTGATCGGACGTTTCGCATCCATACCTGTTAAAGGATTTCCATTTTCACTCACTGATGTTCTACCCAGCTTAATTTCATCCATAGATATTTTTCCATCAAAATTACTTTTTGAAAGCTTGAACTTATCAAATGCTTCATAATAGTTTTCATCTTCATCGTAGCCAGTAATTACAATATTATGAAATCCATGCTTCTTATTGAAAGCTCCGTGATAATGCATATAGAATAAATCAACGGAAACAATAGTGGGAATATCATTATCAATTAGTTCTTTTAGCCTTGAATAGGCAACATTGTAATCTTCTTCAATATATCTTATTATATTGATTTTATCATTTTTTAGTTTAAGAGTATCACGACATGCATATTTAGTTACTTGAGGCATATAAATCATTTCACATGATGTATTACATTCTTCTTCTGTTGAATAACTCACAACTAGAGGTCTATAAAGATAATTGGCACCTATAAATCCAGTATCGCCTTCATAAATAAATGAAATATAATCTGTAAAAACAATTTCTGCATTAATATTTTGAAATGTCAATAAGCTTGAAATTGAATTTGAAAAACAGTCATTTACATAGTCTTCAAAATACCTTGGAACATTAGGTATAAAATGTTTACTCATATCAATCATCACCTATACTTTATTTTTATATTTGAATACTCCATATTTTTTGCAATAAACACTTTATATTTCTTATTTATAGATTTCGCGTAAATGATTCTACATATCAATTTAACTTACGCGAAATCTACACCTATAAAACTCATTAAACGAACAAATATCAATATTAATTTAATGTAGAATCATTTGTGCGTTTAATTTAGATATTGCAAAATAATATTCCTCTGCCTATATGTTGCTTATTTCTTCCATGTAATATCTTTATTGCAACATATATAGTTATAAATTTAATTTTTTCATAACAAATTCTGCAATTTCTTTAACTGTAGAAAAATTATCATATGTAAGCAAATTTCCATCTATAGAAATATCAAAATCCATTTCTATTTCAATAAGTAAATCTACAAGCAATATGGAATCAATTCCATAATTGTCTCTCAAATCTTTATCAGTTTCAATTTTATCCGCTTGGAACTGACAATGCTTCTTTACAACATCAATTACTCTTTGTTCTATCTCTTCTCTTCCCATAAATAATCGCCCCTTTTTAACATTTGTTTATTATAACAACTTTTAAATATTTTAGAAGATTTGTGCATTTTAACACTTAAATATTTTTTTACTATTTCACTTACATTTTCTGTTTTTTCATCTAAATAGATGAGATTAGTTTTCTCATTTAGCTTTAAGTCTTTAAAAATCCTTAAATATTCATTGTTTAATTTTTTCAAGTAATATAGATTCTTTTCTTTTAGCTTAGTATTCTTCAATATTTGTTTATTTGTATGAAATAATTTTTTTTTTCTCTTTTTTATCCTTTCATAGCAAACATTTGGGCACACATTGTGATAAAAAACAATATCCGGACTACGTACAAACTTGTGTAATATTTTACCATAAACATATGATTTATTTACTTTATCACGGGTTATACCGGTATAAATATATCTGTCCCCAATAACTATCCTGTTTTTATTTAAACAAGGCCTTATAACTCTATAGTAACCAATACAAAAAGATATCCACTGCAGTAAGCTATATATTGTTGAATTCAGAATGTCTTTTCTATGTAATAGCTTAACTATTTTCTGTATATTCTTGTTTGAATTCCATTCAATAATACTAAATTCATATCCTTCTCTATCCAAATCATTACTAAGCTTTTTTATTTCCTCACTTTTGCCGCATCCACTTATACCTTCAAATACAATTAGTACTCCTTTTTTTCTCAATATTTTTAAATCCATATTTCACCTCCAAATATATATCATATAATCTACTTGTATCTTTGATTGATTACTTTTATTCGTCCCTCTACTTGAGGTGAAACTTGACCTTTTTCCTCTAAATATTTTTCAAGTACATTTTTTAATAATTCTCCCTTATATATTAGCTTTGCATCTTCAAATTCTTTATAATTATCTCCACCATTATATAAATAATCATTTGTTGCAACTTTATAGTATTTTTCCTTATCAAGAGGCTTACCGTCTTTTGTTACTTTTACTATTCTCGTACCGGCAGCTTTTGAGCTATCAAACTCAAATGTAATGCCTGATACTTGTAAGAACCCCCCATTAGCACCACTGTAAGGATATTTCATCACACCTCTCTCCAGGGCTTTATAAATTTTGTCACCTTTCACTTCTATAACAACAAGATAATTAATAAATGGAAGCGCTTTCCCAATGTCGTATATTTTAATATCTCCTTTAGACAGACTATCTCTGATTCCACCACCATTCATCAATCCAATGTCTGCACCGCTGGTTTCTCTCATTGCATCTACTAATAAATTTGCAAAATTAGTTTCCTGAGATCTTACATGTGACCGTATTCCATCCAACTCTACTGTTGAACTTCCTACAACCTTTTTTCCCATTTCCAAAGCAATCTCATGATATTTTTGAGCAACTGCATTTGCTTTATTATCAGCTTTTTCCGCATCTCTAGTATTCATGACTTTCCAGGTAAGTTTTGATAATTTATTGCTTTTAAAATACATATTTGCAACTCCTACATGGGTACTATAGCCTCCGGCTTCTGCAAGATATGTATTATTTACTTTATCTGCCTTTTCATACAAAAAGTGATGATGTCCACATAGTATCAAATCTATTCCATCAACTTCCTTAACAAGTTCCTTATCCACTTCGTCTCCAAGATGAGAAATTAATATTACCACATCTGCTTTCTCCTTCAAAATAGGTACTATTTTTTTTGCTGCTTCAAATGGGTCTAAAATACTAACTCCTTTTGTGTCTTTTGAATTTGTATAACTCAGTACATCTTGTACCGTCAGTCCGAATAACCCCACTCTTTTTCCACCTACATCTACTATTTTGTACTCATCAAACGCCGGTTTATCATTCTTATAGATATTTGCTCCTAAAATAGGAAAGTTTAGTTGACGACTAAATTCTTCAAGCCTATCAAATCCAAAATTGAAATCATGATTTCCGGGTACCATTGCTGTATATCCCATTAGGTTTGCTACTTCAACTATTCCCTGTCCATTTTCTATATTTGCTTCATTAGTACCATGAAACATGTCTCCACTATCTAAAAACAGTGTATTTTTATTCTTTGATTTTATTTCATTTACCAATCCTTTTATAACAGGCATCCCCATCATTACGCTTACTTCATCTAATGTATAATATCCCCCTGCAGCATCCTCATATGTTATATGTCCGTGTAAATCTGCAGTATTTATAACAGTTATTTTTTCATCGAAAAATCCTAATGACAATAAGAAATCATTAAAATCTATCCTTTTTGCCAATAACGTCATTGTTATAGATATTGCAATTATTGCCAGCACTATTATATTTGTATATTTTTTCATTTTTCTGCTCCTAAATTAAATATTGATAATTAGTCTGCGACAAAACAAAAAAGTAGGTTTATAAAGCTTTTTATAGAACCATAAATCTGATGCTTTGCAAACTACTAGTGGTCTGTAACGTATATTGTTCATGGTACGCAAACCACGAATCAGGGAAGTAGATTTGTAACGCTTTCAATAAAACTGCGAAAAAGAAGCTTTTCAAACCTCTAGTGGTCTGTAACGTATGCTTTTTAGGGTGTGCAGACCACAGACAGAGGAAGTGGATTTGTAACACTTAAAATAGGATTATAAAAATGAAGTGTTACAAGCCACTAGTGTGTTGAATTACCTGAACTGGAATAGTTTCTAACTCCTATTTTCCAAAAAACATATACTACCCCAAACATAATAATTCCTACTACCGGCGTAAAATACAAATATCCATTCCAAAACATTTTCATTTCCGGTTTTTGTAAAAAGTATAATGCAGGAAAATAACTTACAAAAGCAAATGGCACAATAAAAATAAGCATTTTTTGTATTATTGCAGGATAAAAACTTATTGGATATCCTGCAAATCTTCTTGAGTTAAAAAATATAAGATTACGTAGATTAGTTGTTCTAATAGCCCAAAAACTAAAGCAAGACGATATCATAAACAGGGAAGCTTGTATAATTGCACCACCAACTAAAGCAAAGACGTAATAGGAAACATTTCTTGCATTCCACTCAATTCCTATGGAATTTGAAGTATACATAAAAAGTATAACTCCCACTATTCCATGACCCAATGTTGCGGGATAGTCAACTTTTGACGATATTATTTGAAAAATTAATCCCACCGGTCTTGTGAGAACTCTATCAAATTCTCCAGAGTAAACTATTTGGTCAAAATCTCTAATTCCGGTAAAGAAAAACACAAATAAACTATATGATAAGAATAAAAAACTATATAAAAACATCAGCTCATTTAATTCCCAACCTTTTATTCGTATAAATCTTATAAGTATTAAGTACATTACTACCACGCTTATCATTTCTCTGCAGAATATAGCTACTGCAACAAATACTCTGTCGAATTTGTATTCAAGCATAAGTTTTAAGTTTATTTTTGAGTATAAGAATAACAATAGGATTAGTTCTTTTATTTTAAATGGTCTATATGATTCCATAAATCAGCCTCCCTGAACAACAAGTTTTTTAACAGCTATCTTCCAGAGAACTTGTCCAACAGCAAAAAGTATACCTACCCATATTCCTTGTCTAATTAAGGCATCTACTATTTCTTCTTGAGGCATTTGACCCAGATATATTGAAATAGGAATATAGTAAATTGAATCAAAAGGTGTTAAATTCACTATTTTAAGTACATTCTGAGGCATAAACCATAAAGGCAGCAGCGCTCCTGATAATATCATGACAAATGCATCTTTAATTGTTACAAGGCTGAAGGTCCAGTAGAACCAAAATGTGCTTAGCCAAACAATAAAGTTCAAGTTATATAATACAAGATATCCTAAAACAAAGCTTAGAGAAAAGAAAAGCATTGCAGTAAAAGAAAAGGGTGGTAAAATTCTAAATAAAATTATTGAAATTATTAATGCCGGAACCATCTGCATAACTATTCTAAAAAACACTGTTCCTATATTTCTGGAAAAAATATACATTTTGAAATTCATTGGCTTTATTAAGTCAGTTGATATCAATCCCGACCTTACTCTTGATTCAATTACATATTCATTCATTACAAATAAACTCTGCATTATGAATGAAAGAACCAAATAGGTGACCAGTATTTTAAATTGAACTCCATCTAAAACCTCCTGCTCTTCATATATAGCTTTCCAAATAGCAATGTTAACAAGAATCATTATTACAGCATTTATTAGACCCGCAAAATAGTCAAGACGGTACACTATGTTGTTCTGAAATGATTTTTTCATAACCTCTAAATACATTCTCATTAGGTTTAATACCCCCTTGATAAATTCCTCTAATAATACTATCAATATCAGTCTCATGAATTTTTAAATCCAGCACACAATATTTCTGTGTTAAATCTGATATTAAATTTGGCATTTGAATTTCATGTTTATTAAACTGAAATAATTTTTTATTTCCATCTTTATCAGCTACTTTTACATTCGGTATTTCAATATCATTATATTTTTTATCGAAATGAACCTCCAAAACTCTTTCACTACTATACTTATCTTTTATTTCTTCAACCGTACCATTGTAGATTATTGTACCTTTATCAATTATTATCATTTTTTTACATGTTTTCTCAATATCAATCATATCATGAGTAGTAAATAACATTGTAGTACCTTTTTCTTTGTTGATTTCCTTAATAAATTCTCTTATGTTCTCTTTTGCAACAACGTCCAAACCGATAGTGGGCTCATCAAAAAAAACAATTTCCGGTTCATGCAATAAAGATGCTGCTATGTCCGCTCTCATCTTTTGTCCAAGACTTAGTTGTCTTACCGGTGTATTTATAAAATCGTTTAATCTTAGTAAATCATTAAATAACTCAATGTTTTTTTCAAATTTCTTTTGAGGTATTTTATAAACATGCTTTAAAATATCAAAAGTATCTCTTACCGGGAGATCCCACCATAACTGAGTTCTCTGTCCAAAAACCACCCCTATGCGTGAAGCATTCTTCTTTCGGTCCTTATAAGGCGATAAACCTCCAATATTTATAGTACCTGAGTTTTGAACAAGAATTCCTACCAGCATTTTAACTGTTGTAGATTTTCCCGCTCCATTTGGCCCAATAAATCCAACCATTTCACCTTTTTCTATTGAGAAATTTATTCCATCAACCGCCCTTTTATACTCATATTCGGGAATCAACAGACTATGTACAGCTCCTAGAAGTCCTTTTCTTTTTACATTTACTTTATACTCTTTAACTAAGTCCGTAACCTCAATAAATGCCACTTTTATCACCTTCACAAATAATTATTTTTTATAAATCTATGACAAATTCGAGAAGTATTCACTAACATATCCCTCCAAGACTCCATTAGAACTAATAGTAATACTATCTATCCCGTTGCCTTCCATAAATTTAATCAATATACATATACCGGCTACAATTACGTCTCCTCTCTTTGGATTCAATCCTGTAACTTTTTTTCTTTCTTCCAAAGACATGGAACTTAGTAAATTACATATTCTCCTTATATCTTTCAAGCCTATTGAAACTCCATTTATTTCTTCTACACTTAAATAGTCTACTTGTTTAAAAATAGTTCCCAATGACTTCAATGTTCCGCCTGTGCCTATAAGCCTAATTCCATTTATATTTATTCCACCAAAATTTCCAAAACACTTTTCAATATATTTTAAGCACGCTGTCAACTCTGCCCTGTCAATAGGGTTATTTTTTATAAACAGCTCAGTTAGCCTGACAGCACCAATATCGAAGCTTCTTTTTTCATTAACCTTATAAATATCTCCTATTGAAACTTCTGTACTTCCTCCACCAATATCAATAACTGAAAATTTTTCATTATTATGACTAACAAGTTGGCTGCATCCTCTATTTGCAAGATAAGCTTCTCTTTCCCCACTAATCACTTGTAGATTAACGCCAAAAGCTTTTTTTATTTCTTCAGATATTTCATTTCTATTTACTGCATCTCTTAATACACTGGTTGAAAAAACATAAATTAATTTTGCCTGGTACTTATCAGATAATTCTTTAAAATTCCCAATTATTTGTAAAGTTTTGTCCAATGAACCTTTTGAAATGAGTTTTTCTGTATACATTCCTGAACTTAATCTGTTGATTTCACTTATCCTTAATAGTGTTGAAAATCCATTATCGTTTTTTTCAGTAATTATAAATTTTGTTGAATTTGTACCAATCTCTATAACAGATATTTTCATACTCTAACCTTCCAATATTCACTTGCAAAATATTTGTTTAAATTATATTAATTTCTTTTTTTCCCTAAATTTCTTATTTTTTAAACATCTTTCTATTAAATTTTAATATAGAATTTTCACCATGTATATAAGCCATCTATAATCATTTTTTATATACAATACCTATTTTTTTAGGTACTAAGTAATTACAAATGTCATTTATCCAGTCTATAAAGAAAGGTTATCTGAGCTGGACCAGATAACCTTTCTTTATAGACTTTGCATTAATTTATAAACATTTAATTTACCATGATACCCAATTTTGTGTAAGTGCAGCTATTACCAGCTGTATACGGTCTTTGACTTCCACCTTTTTAAAAATACTTGTAATATTATTTCTCACGCTTCCCTCTGCCATATTTAAGTCATATGCAATTTCTTTAGTGGACTTTCCTTCAACTATAAATTGTAATATTCTCCTCTCAACCTTATTAAGCTTAACAAAACCATTACTGCTAGAATCATTTTCAACTAAGCTGCTACTGATAACATTCATACTGCGTATATTTTTCAGAGCACTATTGTGCAGAATGCAATATCCGTCTACCGTTGCTTTTACAACATTTATCAAAGTTCGGTCTTCAATACTTTTCAATAAATATCCGTCTGCACCTGATCTTATGATATTGCTCATATACTTTATATCTACACTCGTAGAAAGTACAAGTATTTTTACTGAATCAAAGTTTTCTTTTATCTGTTTAATTCCTGCAATACAGTCACATATAGGCATATTTTCTCCTATTAGAATTAAATCCGGTAGATGTGACTTACAAAAATCAAATGCCTCTATTTCATTTTCGACAAAACCAATCACCTTTATCTCCTTATCCTTTTCTAATATAGCCCGAAGTCCATATCGAATAATCTCACTTTTGTCTGCAACCAGAACTTTTAACATAACAACCTCCCCACAAGTATTAATCTTCTCTCAAATGTCTGTAAAGCCATTTCAAGTCATTTTGAAACAATAAAATCTCACAATTTACATGAAGTTATAATTTGCAATGTCTATTCCCCCTAGATTTGAAAATGTTTGTTTGTTATAAAATGATATGACACTTTAAAATCCAGTTTTCAGCTTATATTACATTTACCTTACTCTAAATTATGTATATTATAGTTGTTTGTACCATTGCAGCGTATCAAAGAAGTTAAATAAAAAGTAAAGCTTTTTCGTTAAATTTCTTAGTTGGTCATTTATGAAGAATAAAACAGTATAAACAAGTTACATATTATATTTTATAGTAAAAAAGAATAATTATATATTTAAAATAATTTTTTAATAGAATTTATAAAAAAAGAGTTACACTTTAGTGAATTTGAATTTGTCCCTAAAATGTAACTCGTTTTTTATAAACTTTAATGATACGTAATCTGAAGTATTGTCAAAACAAAAAACTGCATCTGAAAGCTGTTGATTTTCTTATCCTTCCCTATAATATCTTAACCTTCCTGCCATCAATCAAAAGTTTTCCCTCAGAGTATAGCTTTATTGCTTTGGGTAGTATATCCCATTCTGCTTTTTCCATAACTCTTCGTTGCAAAATTTCTGGAGTATCGTCATCTAATACTTCAACAGATTTTTGCAATACTATTGGACCGGAATCATACTCTAAATCTACAAAGTGAACTGTAGCTCCAGTGACTTTCACACCATATTCCAATGCTTTTCTGTGAGGAATTATTCCATAATATCCTTTTCCACAGAATGATGGAATAAGTGATGGATGAATATTTAATATTCTATCCTTGTACTTTTCTATAAAAGGTTCACCAATCATGCTCAAAAAACCTGCCAGAACTACTAAATCTACGTCATAGTCTCCAAAATGCTTTATCATGGCATCTTCATAATCAGATATAGTGTCAAAATCTTTTTTCGAAATAGTTTTACTTGGAATACTATGTTTTTGTGCACGCTCTAAAGCATACACTCCAGGTTTACTGGAAACTACAGTTGCAATTGAACAATTTTTCAAATAACCATTTTCTACTTTATCAATGATTGCCTGTAAATTTGTTCCCCCTCCTGAAACAAGTATACCTAGTTTTAACATATGTCTACCCCGGCCTCTCCTTTAACAATTTCTCCAATTATATAAGCATCTTCACCAGAATCGTTTAAATATGTTGTTACGTCTTCTGCTATAGAACTATCAACTGCAAGAACCATTCCAATACCCATGTTGAAGGTATTATACATATCTCTTTCTTTTACATCTCCCAAGTTCTGAAGCAAATCAAAAATAGGAAGTGCTTTCCATGTACCTTTATTTATATTAACTCTTAAGCCTTCAGGTATCATCCTTGGAATGTTTTCAATAAATCCTCCACCGGTAATATTTGAAATTCCTTTAATCTCAAATTTATCTTTTATATCCAGTATTGTTTTGACATATATTTTTGTTGGTTTTAAGATTTCTTCACCAAGAGTACATCCAAGCTTTTGAATAAATTCATTTAAACCATCTTTTTTAACGTTTAATATTTTTCTTACAAGTGAATATCCATTGCTATGTATACCTGAAGAAGCTATACCTATCAATTTATCTCCACATTTTATATTTTTCCCATCTATGATCTTTGCTCTATCTACAATACCTACTGAAAACCCAGCCATATCATATTCATCTTCTGGATAAAAACCTGGCATTTCAGCTGTTTCTCCACCAATAAGAGCACATCCTGCCATTACACATCCCTCTGATACACCTTTGACAATCTGTTCAACTCTCTGTGGAACATTCTTACCCACAGCTATATAGTCTAAAAAGAATAATGGTTCGGCACCACTACAAACAATATCGTTTACACACATAGCCACACAATCAATACCTACAGTATCGTGCTTATCCAACAAAAATGCTATCTTAAGCTTTGTTCCAACACCATCTGTTCCAGATACCAAAACGGGCTCACTGTATTTGTCCTTTGCCAGTGAAAAGAGTCCTCCAAAACCTCCAATATCTGATATAACTTCTGGTCTCATAGTTTTACTGACATGTTTTCGCATTAGTTTAACAGCTGCATAGCCAGCTTCAACATCCACACCTGCATCCTTATATGTTGCCATTGCAAACCTCCTACTTAAAATTTAATATACTTAAAATTTTAATATGATTTATTATTTAATTATACTATTCCCCCGTGTGCTCAGTGTATTTTTAGCATTGCGTTCAGTGGTTATGGTTTAAAATCATTTAACCACTGAACACACTGAATAGCACAGATTTTCACGGATATTCCATTTATTTTTCTTTTCTTAATCTTAACCTCAGCCTTAGCCTTAATCTAGCATCCACAAGAGAATTTATCCCCTTCATCCGGTACTTCCATTGGATACTTACCTGTAAAACATGCTGTACAGAATCCACATTTAGCTCCAGCGGGTATTTGTAATAATCCTTCCAAACTCAAATAGCCCAGACTATCTGCTCCAATTACCTCTCTGATTTCATCGATTGAGTTGTTTGCAGCTACAAGGTTGGTTCTTGAAGGAGTATCAATACCAAAATAGCATGGAAACATATAAGGTGGAGAACTTATTCTCATGTGTACTTCCTTTGCTCCGGCATTTTTAATCATGTTTACAATCTTACCAGTTGTTGTTCCTCTTACTATAGAGTCATCAACTAAAACAACACGTTTGCCTTCTAATTCACTGCGAATAGCATTAAATTTTGTAATAACTCCACGCTCTCTCTGAGCCTGGTCAGGTTGTATAAATGTTCTACCTACATATCTATTTTTCAATAGCCCTTGACCGTATGGTATTCCTGACTGCCTTGAATATCCAAGCGCAGCATTTAGTCCTCCATCTGGAGCTCCAATAACCAGGTCAGCTTCTACAGGGTGCTCAATTGCCAGTCTTCTACCTGCTATAATTCTTGCCTGATGAACATTTATACCATCTATATAACTATCAGGTCTGGCAAAATATACAAACTCAAAAATACATAGACTCGATCTTTGCTTTACTTCAGCCTGAACTGATTCAATACCATTTTCACCAATAAGGACTATTTCTCCAGGATTCACATCTCTAACAAATTCACCACCTACAGCATCAAAGGCACAAGATTCAGAAGCTAAGATATAAGAATTATCAACTTTTCCTATACACAATGGTCTTATTCCCAACGGATCTCTCATACCTATAAGTCTATTTTTAGGAGATATCATAACCAAAGCATATGAACCTTTTATTTCGTTCATAACTTTAGTTAAGGTGTCCTCTATATTCTCACTTGAAACCCTATGCCTTGAAATAAGATTTGCAATTACCTCTGTATCATTTGTTGATTGAAAAATAGCTCCTTGCTCTTCCATTTTAGTTCTCAGTTCAGCAGCATTTACCAGATTACCATTATGAGCTAAAGCCAATTGACCATTTTTATAGTTTATAACCATTGGTTGAGCATTTTCTCTATAGCTGGCACCTGTTGTTGAATATCTGACATGTCCAATTGCACTTTTACCCTTTAAATGATTTAAAACTACTTCATTAAACACCTCAGATACAAGTCCCATATCTTTGTGATAAACTATAGTCCCCTTATCATTTACAGCTATACCGGCACTTTCCTGGCCTCTGTGTTGGAGAGCATAAAGTCCAAAATAGCTCATACGTGCTACATCAAAATTATCTCTGTTATAAATTCCAAATACGCCACACTCTTCATTTAACTTGTCCATTCTATATTCTTCTTCAAAGCTTATATCTGAATCATTTAATTGTGAAATATTTTTATCCACCGTGCCACCTCCATTAGTAC
>CAYYEC010000027.1:0-9347 GCA_964470745.1 uncultured Eubacteriales bacterium
TCCCTACGGTCCTTCGTTTCACTTCGGAAGCATCAGAATCCGTCCCCAAGATTCCGAAACGGGAATTTGGCACTTATTTCGCAATCTTTACAATTTACGAATTGAAGCTGCAAAACATATAGATTGACAATCTTAAACAATTATTTTAAAATATAGAGAAAGTTGAATTTATAATTTATTCAACTTTCTTTTATTTATGAGTACGATGCTATAAGAATTTTAGGCTTATAATATTTTTTAATAAAGGGGTTAGCATGGAAGAGAATATAACGCTAAGTAATATGCGTGTAGGCGATGTACTGGATTATTCAATTGAGATATATAAAAAGAATTTTAAGCAGCTTACACTTTTGACATTAACTTTTTATACACCATTCATACTTTTAATTACTTTTGTAACTAATTCATTCTATGGAGATATGTTGGACTTTACAAATTTTGTTAATCCTACAAGTATTGAAAGCTCAGCAGATATTCCCTTTAAAATTTTAGCTGTTTATTTGTCGATTTTTATTATTGGTATATTTTACATAGTATATTGGATTAGTTTAAAGGGAGTTATGGATGCTTCCATTATTAGAATAGTTTTTAACGATATTGTATATAGAAAAAAATTGAAATTAAAGGATGTTATTAAAGACAGCTTTGGAGATTTCAAAAATCTATTGATTAATAAAGTATTATATGGGTTAATTATTTTCGGAGTATATTTGGGAGCCTACATAGCTTTTATAATATTAATTATGATAATAACTTTTGGTTCTGTATTTTTATTTCGTGATGCAATTCAATTTGGAGTTCAAGGAATAAGCAGAAGCTGGACTGTAATACTTGCAGTATTTATAGGGCTGATTGTGCTTGCTTTAATACTTGGCCTTCTGGCAATTGTTTTTTACTTTATGGCAAAATATTCCATAGGAGTTCATTCTGTAACAATTGAAAGAAAAACAGGAGTTGAAGGAATTAGCAGGTGTAATGACTTGGGTAAAAAGAGTTTCTGGTATGTTGCTCTTTCATATGTTTTTGGGAATATATTATTTTATTTTGTACCAGTAATTATTAATTATATAGTCGTAGGTTTAAATATGTTTTACTATGATAATTATAAGCTGGTCCAAATTATAAGTGGAAGCTTTCAGGTTTTATTTTCAATATTGGCACCATTTTTGACTACTCTTTTAACAGTTTTATTTATCAGCCTTAAAATAAGAAATGAGGGCTTTGATCTGGAGTTGAAATTTGATAAAATGATACAAGCTGCAGATGAAGGAGAAAAAAATGAAAAATAGAAGGTATTTAATCTTTTTTTTAATTCAAGTTTTATATACTGTTATATTCAGAGTCACTTTGTATGCTGATAATCTTGGGAATGATGAAAAGATTAAGAAAAATATTGAAGCTATTTTATCATCAAAAGAATTTACAAATAAAAGCAAAAATAAGGGTGTTATTGAGTTGCTTACAAGTATGATTAAGGATATTTACAGATGGTTTCAGGAAAAATTTTCGAATCTGAATATTTCTATGCCTTCTGGAACTTTTTTAAATAGAGAAATTTCTCCACAGACATTATTTCTTGTTAAAATATTAGCATCTGCTACTATTTGTGCCATGGTAGCATATCTTTTATACTTTATTTTTAAAAATGTTAAAATATCAAAAAGAATTAAGAACACTGAGTTATCCCAGTTATTAACTAAGCTTAAAGACCCTGAAGAAGTGCAGCGCAGAGCCTTGGAGTATTCTAAAATTGGAGATTTTAGACAAGCCATAAGATTTTTGTATATTTCTTTGCTTCTTTATTTAAATGAAATTAATATTATTAAAATAAATGAGACCAAAACAAACAAACAATATCTAAATGAGGTAATGGATTCTGGCTTTCAATGGTGGAAGCTCATAGCTGATTTTACAAATATATTTAATGTTTGCTGGTATGGCAATAAAGATATAGATAAAAAGAAGTTTGATTTTTGGTACGAGAAATATGCTTTTTTAATTAAGGAGACAGAACTGTGATAGACAGATATAAACTGAAAAAGATGTTATTTTACGTAATAACAGCCTTTTTTGGTGTTTTAATAAGTATATCCATTTATGGACTTTCAACTTCATTTAAGGATACAGAATTATCAACTTACAATAATGGTTCAAAAGGATTGAAAGCCTTGTATTTACTAACGCAAAAAATGGGATTTAAGGTTACTAGAAGTAGACTTTCAGCTCGTTTTTGGCAGGATGGAGCTGCAATGGTAATATACAAGCCTGATTTAGAGTGGTTTAATGATGAAGTTGAAGAAGAAAGTGTGAAAAAGTGGATAGAAAGCGGGAATACAGTTATTTTTATACCGGAAGAGGAAGAACTGAATGAATATTGGATATTAAAATATATTAAAAGTAATAAAAGCAATTCAAATCAAGTTCACCGGAATCAAGTAGTTATAAATGATTATTCGGTTAATTCTGGTAGAATTATTGTTATAGATAGTTTTTTTGATCTTAATAATGAAGAACTAATAAATATGGATGCTGGTATAGCATTCATAAATGTGCTATCTGATATACAAAATCAAATTGTTGTATTTAATGAATATTATCATGGAATTCAATCATCAGGACCAAGTATATGGATGCTAATTGGCATTAGAGGGCAGTTAATTGTTATTCAACTGTTTTTATTTATTTTATTCTATTTTCTTTATAAGTCCAAATCTTTTGGTACTCCAATTACGGTATTTGAGACAATTAAGAGAAGAGAAAATGAAAATCTATATGCACTTTCCAATATATATTTAAAATCAAATGCTAATGATTTGGTTCTTGAAAACTATTTTATTAAATTTAAAAAAGATATTGCAAAATATTTAGGAATTAGCTTAAATTCTACAGACAAAGAATTAATTATAGCTGCTTCTACAAATGTCATATTAAATAAATTAAATTTTGAAAAGTTAAGTTTGGATTGTAATAACTTTATTTCTTCTAGTAATAAAAATAAAAAGCAGCTTTATAAGCTTGTAGGCAAAATAGAGCGTATAAGAAAGGAGATTAAATAATGACTGAGATTATAGATTCAAAATATAGCAGTTTGACTCAAGAAAAATCTAATCTAATAATTAATGAGGTCGCAAAAGTAGTTATAGGGCAGTATGATTTTATTGAAAAATTGGTAGTGGTTTTACTATCTGATGGGCATGTTTTAATTGAAGGAGTACCGGGGTTAGCTAAGACTCTTTCAGCAAAAATGATTTCAAAAACTATTAACGCTAAGTTTATGAGGGTACAATTTACACCAGATTTAATGCCTTCAGATATTTTAGGAACGAAAGTATTTGATTTGAAAACGGGTAATTTTTATCTTAAGAAGGGCCCTATTTTTACTAATTTCTTTTTAGCAGATGAAATTAATAGGACTCCACCAAAGACACAGTCAGCTCTTTTAGAATCCATGGAGGAAAAAAGTATTACAATTGATGGTGAAACACATGTGTTTGAAAATCTATTTACGGTATTAGCTACTCAGAATCCATTAGAATATGAAGGTACATATCCACTGCCGGAAGCTCAATTGGATAGGTTTATGATGAAGCTGAATGTAGATTATATTCCACAAAAATTTGAAAATGATTTGCTGGAGAAATTTAGCAATGGGTTTAATAGTTCAGATGTTGACTCAATTGCTATTGAGCCTGTTTGTACCTTTGAAGATTTGAATGCTTGCAGACGGGAGATTCAAGAAGTAAAGGTTAGCAGCGATATAATTAATTATATTACTTCTATAAATAGAGCAACCAGAAATTCGCCAAATACAATTCTGGGGGCAAGCCCAAGAGCTTCAATTGCTTTACTTAAATGCGCAAAGACATATGCTGCCATGCAGGGCAGGAATTTTGTTATTCCAGAGGATATAAAAGAATTAGCTGTCCCTGTACTTAGACATAGAGTTATTTTAAAGCCAGAAGCTGGTATTGAGGGAATGAAGACTGATCAGGTTATTAGAAACATTTTAAATAGTATTGAGGTACCGAGGTAATTGGGAATTAAGAATTAAGAGTTAAGAGTTATAGATAAAGGAGTTTGGTTAATGTCTTTTAGTAGATTGTTTGCATTTTTGTTTTTACTGGGGATAATTCCAGTATTAATAGGAAGCCTTATAGGAATAGGGTTGTATATTTTAATAGGATATAATCTTATTTTATTTGTGATGTATTTTGTTGATGCTAAAATAACTCCTTGGCCAAGCTCTTTTGAATTCGAAAGAGAATGTGATGAAAAGCTTTCTCTTGGAATAGATAACGAAGTGATAATTAAAATAAGAAACAATAGTGATTATCATATTTATATGGAAATAAGAGATGATATACCGGATTATTTTAAAGTAGACAGACATCTTCTTGAGATAGATATAGAGCCTCACTTCGATAATAGAGTATTATATAATGTAATTCCTATTAAGAGGGGGAATTACTTATTTGGAGATGTTCACTTTAGATATCCTGGGGTTTTAAAACTATGTAGAAAGCAGGGGGTATCCAATTTAAAGAATGAGTATAAGGTGTATCCAAATTTGAAGGATTTAAGAAAATATACTCTTAAATCTATAAAGAAAATAAATCAGATTCAAGGGAATAAAAATATTAGAAAATATGGTATAGGAACAGAATTTGAGAGCTTAAAGGAATATGTAGAAGGAGATGACTATAAGAAAATAAACTGGACTTCTACCGCAAGACAAAATAAGATTATAGTAAATTCCTATGAACCTGAAAAGAATCAAAATGTATTTGTAATAATTGATACAAGTAGAGTGATGAACACGGAGATAGATAATATAAAAAAACTTGATTATTCTATAAATTCAGCATTTACTCTGACTCAGCTAGCTTTAGAAAATGGGGATAATGTAGGCTTAATGGTTTTCGATAATGAGGTGAAAAGGTTTGTAAAACCCGGAAAAGGAATAGGTCATTTTCAAATAATAGCAGAAAATCTATATGATATACATGAAAGTTTTGTTACATCAAATTATGAGGAATCCTTAAAATATTTAAATAATTTTCAAAAGCGCAGAAGTTTACTTTGTATTTTTACTGAACCACTAAACAGTGAGGAAACCATAAGCTTGGCTAAGAAACTGAAAACCTTTGCAAAACGGCACCTACCAATAGTTATTGCTGTCAAGGATAGTAAAATAAATTATATTGCAAATAAAAAAGTAAGTAATTCATACGATGTTTATAATAAAAGTGCTGCATTGAAGCTAGTAGAAGAAAGAGAGAAAATGATAAACATATACAAGCAATATGGAATTATATATATAGATACTGAGCCGGATAAGCTTTCTATTGAAGTTCTAAATAGTTATTTAAATATAAAGGAAAGAAATTTGCTGTAGTTTTTGAAAGGTTAAAGTTAAGAATTTATCAGCCACAACCTTAACCTTTTCTATAGTTTGGTACTGTGATATAAATTACAAGAATCAGAAGTGTAAATATAGCAAACAGATATTTATATGCTTCCACCATTCCGGATGGTGTTATATAGCCTTCAATAATGCCGGCAACGATAAACAATGGAATAGTTCCGAGAACGATTTTTATTGCTGTTTTACTCTTTAGTATCAAGGAATCTTTTCTCGAGTAAATACCTGGCACAATTATAGAGTGTCCAAGCATCAAACCTGCTGCACCACAGACAAAAATAGCA
The DNA here is from genome assembly GCA_964470745.1 of uncultured Eubacteriales bacterium. Lineage (GTDB taxonomy): Bacteria > Bacillota > Clostridia > DSM-8532 > CAYYEC01 > CAYYEC01. Next base: position 5,707 of record CAYYEC010000027.1, read on the forward strand.
AAAAGCTCGATTATTCCATGGGGGAGAATAAGAGACCAGAAAGTATAACTGTAATTACTTTGTAATGCCAGGGCTGAGAGACTCCCAAGTAGAAAACCATTTGTAGCTAAAACATATAGGGTTCCTATGCCTAAAGTTATACCTAAAGAAAACGCATAAAAACCTACCTTTATATTATTTGTGAGTATAAAGCTGGACATAACAGGACTATCCCACATGGTGCGGTCCTGCGAATTGAAGTCAACGCTTTCAAGTACTTGCCGAGGTAAAAATGTTGCGGCATAGTCCTTTGAGATCATTGTATAAATAAAACTTATACCAAATCCAAATGCAAAGGCTAATGTTGATAATCCTAAGTATTTTAAGTTTTTATAAATACTAATTGGAAATGATCGTAATATAAATTCGAAAAAAGCTGTTAATCTAGCAGATTTGGTAGTGTATATGTAGCCATGAGCTTGTGATACAAGATTATTTAGATAGGTTGTTAAATCACAATTACCATAAAATGTTCTACTATAAGATAAATGGCCACATGAAATATTGTATAAAGATAGTAAATTATTTATATCATTCTTATGGACTTTCTTTATTCCTTTTGCTTTTAAGTTTTTTATGGTTTCTTCTAAATGGTTCCATGTGGCAGAATTCTTCTGTATAAATTTATTAAGCGTCATTTTTTATCTCCTATAATATATTTTTTGCAACATATATACTAAATATTTAAAAAAAATTTTTTTATTTTGAGTAATGTCTGAATATATGGACAATTCAATTACTATAATTTATAATATTTTACATATATATTTTATCAAAAAAATATATATGATTCAATATAAACAAATATTTGAGATTACCATAAAAACTTGAATCAGAAATATTGAGCTGGAGGGTTAGATAATTTGAAAAAAATATTAAAAATCTTAACACCTGAAAATGTTGAAATTGAATTTGAACTGGCTGGCGTAGGAACGCGATTTATAGCTTTAGTAATTGATCTGCTTATTCAGATTGGCTTAGGCTTAGTGATAGTAATAAGTGCTATTTTATTAAATTTTGATTTCCAGAACATAGAAGATCAAATACAGAACAGAAACTCATTTGTTATAGCATTATGTATTTTGTTAATATTTATAATTACTCATGGATATTTTATTTTCTTTGATATTATATTTAATGGACAAAGCCCTGGTAAAAAAGTTGCGAAGATAAAAGTTTTGAAGGAAACAGGAGAGCCAATAAATTTTATTGATTCAATACTCAGAAACATATTGCGTCTAGCTGATTTTTTACCTATGTTTTATATAGCTGGGGCAATTTTTGTAATCTTTACTAAGGACTATAAAAGGATAGGAGATTATGCTGCCAATACTATTGTTATAAAAATTAAGGATTCAAACATTTTATTTAATGATGTAAAAAACAAAATATCAGAAAATGGTGAATTGGAGTATGTTAACTTATATCCTATTAATAATTTTGAATTTGGAGTTATTAGGGAGTTTCTTGACAGAAGAGGTAGATTGGGAAAGAGAGAAAAGGTTTTTGAATACCATATTAAAAATTATTTTATTAAAAAGTTTATGTTAGATGAAATGCCTTTTAAAAATTTAAATGATTTTTTGAATGAGATAATAAGAGTGAATTCTAATTAAATAGTATCATAAGAATAAAATGCTAAAAAATAAAGAGATATTGTAAATTTTATAGAAAAAAGAATAATTATAGTTTATAATATAATTAAAAAACTTAAAATAGTATTAATAATTTGTATTGGAGGAATTGCTATGTCGTTTAAATGGAGTGAAGAGTTTAGCTGTAATATTAATGAAATTGATAAGCAGCACAAAAAAATTTTTGAAATTGGGTATAGGTTATATTTATTAGTTTCGGCAGATGATGATTATGATAGATATGACGAGATCGTAGACATTATTGATGAATTAAAAGATTATACAGTATATCATTTTAATTTTGAGGAAAAATTAATGAAAGAATACGGATATGAGAATTTTGAAATGCATTCTATGGAGCACAAGTTTTTTATTAAGAAGATTGAAAGAATTGAACGTTCTGATATAGAAAACCAACAAAAGGATGCAATTTTAAATATAATAAAATTTGTTGGTGATTGGATTTCTTCTCATATTATGATAAATGATAAGAAATATAAAGACTTTTTTAATAGCAAAGGTGTGTATTAAAAGGGGCTGAAATTTCTTTATACTTAAGAACTGAAAGAAGGGTAACTTTTGGGAAGTATATATATTAGATTAAAAGATTCGGCTGAATATATTAAAAACAAAATAGACATTAAAGCAAAAACGGCAATTGTTTTAGGATCCGGATTAGGAACTCTTGAAAATGAGATTAAGGATGTTCAAGAATTAGATTATAAAAATATTCCTAACTTTCCTTTAACTACTGTTCAAGGTCATGAGGGAAAGCTTTTGCATGGAAAGTTAAATGACAAGTCTATAATAGCTTTAAAAGGTAGATTTCATTATTATGAAGGATATGAAATATCTCAAGTAACTTTTCCTATTAGAGTTCTTAAGCTGCTTGGAATAGAAAATTTAATTGTTACCAATGCCGCAGGTGGAATAAATGAAAGCTATAATCCTGGGGATTTAATGATTCTTAGTGACCATATAGGATTATTTGCTCCTTCACCATTAAGAGGGACAAATATAAATGAATTTGGAGTTAGGTTTCCTAATATGGGAGATGCTTATGAAAAGGACTTTAGAGAACTAGCTAAAAAAGTGGCTGACAAACTTAATTTAGACTTAAAAGAAGGAATTTATGCATTTGCAAAAGGACCTATGTACGAAACACCAGCGGAGGTAAGAGCTCTTAAAATATTAGGTGCTGATGCTGTAGGAATGTCCACAGTACCAGAAGTGGTTATTGCTAGACATGCGGGAATAAAGGTTTTAGGTATTTCTTGTATTACCAATATGGCGGCAGGAATTCTAGACAAACCGCTAAATCATGAAGAAGTAATTGAGACTGCCAGTAAAGTAGAAAGACATTTTGCGGAATTAGTTAAGGGAATTGTTGAGGAGATTTGAAAGTAAAAAGAAAAATCAACTTTTGTAAATATAAGAAGTGTTCGGAGTAAATAATACTATTGAATGCTTTTTTTTTGTCTAAATTTATTTATATTGAAAATGTAATTAAAGGAATATAAATTAAAATAGATATCCTATAAATGAAAATAAATGTTGATAAATGTTTTTAAATATTATATAATTAATGGGAAGTTAAATAATTCTAACGGTTGGAGATCCTAAAATGAATAAAGAAATTCTGAATATGGAAGAAGCTGCAGAACTGTTTGGGGTAAGCATCAAGACATTTATAAAACTTCTTAAAGAAGAAAGAGTGCCTGCAAGAAAAATAGGTAGGGAATGGAGATTTAGCAGGAGAGCTCTTGTAGAATGGTTATCTATTGGTAATTCTCAGGATTATTCCTATAGTGAAGGTGAGACAAAGGAGTTCTTTAATAATGTTGCACATGATTGGGAGAATATCAGTAAAAACTATTATGATGAGTCTATTAAAAATAAATTAATTCAGCTGGATTTAATAAAAAGAGATATGAAAGTAGTTGATTTAGGATCTGGTGATGGATATAT
>CAYYEC010000027.1:9357-16112 GCA_964470745.1 uncultured Eubacteriales bacterium
AAGTGTGGCTGCTTACACGAAAAAGGTAATAGCAGTAGACATATCTGCCGCTATGCTTAAGGAATTAAGAAAAAAAGCTGAAAATACGGGCTTGAATAATATCGAAACAGTTGAAAGTGATGGGCAGGATGTACCTTTGAACGATGACAGTGTTGATATAGTATGCTCAAGTATGTATTTACATCATATTGAAGAACCACAATTGGCAATTAAAGAGATAGGGAGGCTTTTAAAGCCTGGTGGGAAAGTATTTTTGGCTGATTTTCACAAGCATAAAAATAAAGAACTGAAAGAAAAGATGCATGATCTCTGGGCCGGATTTGAAGTTGGACAAATAAAGAAATGGTTTGAAGACAATGGATTTAAAAATATTATAATTGATACATTGGAGACGGTTTTACAGGAAAAGAGTAAGGTTAAAATATTTATATTAACTGCAGAGAAAGTAGGGGGATAAATTGAATAAAGTATTAGTTTGTGGGTCGATTGCGTTTGACAATATTATGGATTTTCCTGGATTGTTTAAGGAACAGATATTACCTGATAAAATTCATGCCTTAAATGTAAGCTTTCTGGTAAATACATTAAAAAAGGTAAAAGGAGGAACTGCACCAAATATAGCATACAATTTGGCTTTAATAGGTGAGAGTCCGATAATATTAGGTACAGTGGGAAGAGATTTTAATGAATACAGAGAATGGTTAAATCAAAAGGGAGTTGATACTTCCAACATACGTATTTTAGAAGACGATTTTACAGCATCCTGCTTTATAACTACTGATATGTCTAATAATCAAATAACAGGGTTTTACCCGGGTGCAATGGCAAAGGATCATGAAGCCTCAATAAAGGATTTGGACATAAAGGATATATCTATAGCTGTTATTGCTCCAACAGATCCTAAAGCAATGATAAAATGGGCTCTGGAGTGTCAGGAATTAAATATACCGTATCTTTTTGATCCTGGAATGCAAATACCGAGACTTACCAGTGAGGAACTTGTTCAAGGTATAATGGGAGCTGAAATTGCAATTTTTAATGAGTACGAGTACGGTATTATGCTTGAGAAGACAGGGCTTAATAAACAGAAAATTCTAAATAATGTTGGTTTACTGGTAGAAACTTTAGGTGAAAGAGGTTCCATTTTAAGGACTAGTACAGAAAGGATTCATATACCTGCTGCAAAGCCTAATGAAGTTATTGACCCTACTGGTGCCGGAGATGCATTTAGAGCAGGATTATTAAAAGGTTATTTTGAAAAGGCAAGTTTAGAAGTAATGGGTAGATATGCAAGTGTAACAGCTGTATATGCTGTAGAGCATAAGGGTGGTACAGAGCATTCATATACAATTGAAGAATTCAATAAAAGATATAACGAAAATTTTGGAGGGAAAGAGCTATGATAAAATGTGATATTAAAGACAAAGGATTAGCACCAAAGGGTAGGCTTAGAATTGAATGGGCAGATAATCAAATGCCTGTTTTAAAATCAATAAGAGAAAGATTTGAAAAAGAAAAGCCTTTAGCAGGGAAAAAGATTTCTTGTTGTTTACATGTAACAACTGAAACAGCGAATCTTGTGAGAACGCTAAAAGCTGGAGGAGCAGATTTGGTATTATGTGCATCAAATCCTTTATCTACACAGGATGATGTTGCTGCTTCTTTGGTGGTCGATTATGAAATACCTGTATTTGCAATAAAAGGTGAAGATAAGGATACTTATTATAAGCACCTGGTTGCAGCTGTAGAACATGGTCCGGATATGACTCAAGATGATGGATGTGATTTAGTTGGTCTTTTACATCAAAACTATGCAGATACTTATTTGAAAAATGTTATAGGTGGTACTGAAGAAACTACTACTGGTGTAATTCGTCTTCAAAGTATGGAGAAGGATAAAGCATTAAATTTCCCGATAATTGCAGTAAATGATTCAGAAACAAAGCATTTCTTTGACAATAGGTATGGAACAGGACAAAGTACGCTTGACGGACTATTAAGAGCGACAAACATTTTGCTTTGTGGTAAAACCTTTGTGGTTTGCGGATATGGATGGTGTGGTAAGGGCCTTGCCATGAGAGCAAAAGGTATGGGTGCAAATGTTATAGTTACTGAAGTTGATCATGTAAAAGCTATCGAAGCTGTAATGGATGGTTTTAGAGTAATGAAATTAGAAGATGCTATGCCCGATGCAGATATTATTATTACTGTTACTGGAGATTTAAATGTTATTGATAAAAAGCATTTCGAAAAAGCTAAAGACGGTCTGGTAGTTGGAAACTCAGGACACTTTAATGATGAAATAAATATAGGAGCTCTACAAAGTCTATCTAAAGCGAATAGAACAGTTAGAGATTTTGTTGAAGAGTATACTTTTGAAGATGGTAGAAAGGTATTCCTTTTAGCCGACGGAAGACTTTTAAATCTTTCAGCAGCAGAAGGACATCCTGCGATCGTTATGGATATGAGCTTTGCGAATCAGGCTATGGGAGCAGAATATATCGTTCAGAACCATAAAGAAATGGAAAACAAGGTGTATGTTTTACCAAAAGAGCTGGATCATGAAATTGCAAGGATTAAATTGGAGTCAATGGGTGTTGAGATTGATGTGTTGACACCAGAACAGGTTGAGTACTTGAATTCCTGGAAAAGTGGAACATAAGTATAGACTGGATGGACTTACGTCTGGAATTGAAGAAGTAAATTAAAAACTATTATAATAAAAAGACTTATATGGTGATTGGTATCATATAAGTCTTTTTAAGTAAACTGCAGAGCAGCGGGGAAAGCAGTAAACTGTACGAAAACCTTGAAAAAGTCGGTGTTTTCAGGAAAGTAGAAAATCTGATGAGACTTTTTCAGTAATATCAAACCGTCCCCATTACTGCTAAACAGAAGCATTGCCATAAAAGTGGACATATCGACATACACCTCTGTAATTTTAATCATAGTCATTCTATAATAATTTCTGATTCACCACTTATTACTATTGAAAAGGTGGCAGATACAAAAACAGACCAATCATCAAATCTTGCTGAGGCGATACCAGAAGTTGTTAATCTTTATACAAACCGTTCCTCAAATAATGAAAAATATACATGCTTATCTTGGAATATATTTATGTATATTAAAATCAATAAGTATGTTACAGTACATCCGGAAAAGGTATGCTTCCAAAAAGTTTCAAAACACTTATTTTAATAGATATTAGATGTGGCAAAAACACCATTTATACAAGTTACACACCTATTTTACATGTGAATTTCGACATTTTATTGATATAATTGACTTTATTCGAGTAATTATATCATTTATTTTAAAAATAAAATGAAGTGTTGGGAATATTTTTAATGCACATCAGGAAGTAAATGATTCTACCGGATAAACTTGCTGAGGATTCAAAGAGAACTCTAAATGTGGTACATAGTATGACAGTAGAGGTAATGGCTTCAGCAAACAGCCTGTAAGTAAAGAGGGGAGTGATATTTATTAGTAGGGTTTTGATTGTAGATGATGCTGCATTTATGAGAATGTCAATCAGAGCTATTCTTGAGAAAAATGGATTTCATGTTTTAGACGAAGCAGAAAATGGTGCTTTAGGTATAAAAAAATACAAGGAGTGTCAACCTGATATTGTTACAATGGATATTACCATGCCTGAGTTGGATGGTATTGAAGCCTTGAAAGCCATTATGGAATATGATCTGAATGCTAAAGTAGTCATGGTAACGGCAATGGGACAGGAGAACATGGTAATAAAGGCTGTTTTAAGCGGGGCAAAATCGTTTATTGTGAAGCCTTTCAAGGAAGAGCAAGTGGTTAATACCCTTACTAAAGTTGCAGCTATGTGAATTTTTGAGAGAGTAAAGGTGAAAAAATGTCAGATCTATATATAAATGAACCTATGCTTGATATGTATATATTCGAGACTTCCCAGTTGATAGAGCAGCTTGAAATCTCAATTTTGAATGGTGAAAAATCAAACTGCTATACTGCATCGGAAATCAATGAAATTTTTCGTATCATGCATACAATTAAAGGTTCTTCTGCTATGATGCTTTTTAACAACATTTCCTTAATTGCTCATCAGATGGAAGATCTTTTCTATTTTATACGTGAGGAGAAAAATGTTAGCTACGATTTTTCCGCTCTGTCAGATCTGGTTTTGGATGGGGTGGACTTTGTAAAGATTGAACTCGAAAAAATCAAGTCAGGCGGCTGTGCTGACGGAAATTCATCCACACTTATAGAAAACATAAAAGTTTTCTTGTCTATGCTGAAGCAGGGGACAACTTCTTCCTCGTCCACGGAAGCGGAAAGACGGTCTTCAGGCGAAAAACAGCAGTATTATATCGCTCAAAAGCAGATTTTTGCTGCTTCACGCAGCAATTCATTCAAAGCAGTCGTTTTCTTTGAAGAAGGCTGTGAGATGGAGAATATACGAGCGTTTAGCATTATACATAACCTGAAGGAAATTGCCGGGGAAGTCTTTTTTATTCCGGAAGATATTGTTGAAAACGATGACAGTATCCAGATAATAAGGGAGCATGGCTTTAAAATCTTCTTCAAGACAGATAAAAGCTATGAAGAGATAAATGATTTTTTTATGCAGGTTTTATTCCTCAAGGAAATAAAATTAATTGAGATGCAGGATGATGAAGAATTCAAACAATTCAATAGGGCAAAGGTGATAGCTGTTGAAAAATCTCCCGCCAGGAAATCTATACTGCTGGAGAATGAGGGCATGGAGCACGAAGAAAAAAAACTACTGTCCTCTACTTCCAAGGGTGTGATCAGTGTGAATATCACCAAATTGAACAAACTTATGGATCTAGTGGGAGAAGTAGTGGTTGCAGAGGCTATGGTTACACAAAACCCGGACATTAAAGGACTTGAGCTTGACAATTTTCAAAAGGCCGCAAGACATCTCGGCAAGATAATCGGAGAATTGCAGGATATGGTTATGTCTATACGCATGGTGCCCATTTCCTCCACCTTTCAAAAAATGCACCGCATTGTGCGGGATATGGGCAAAAAGTTGGAAAAGGAAGTAAAGTTGAAAATTGTCGGGGAAGAGACGGAAGTAGATAAAAATATCATTGAACATATATCAGACCCACTGATGCACCTGGTAAGAAACTCCATTGATCACGGTATTGAGACTTCTGAGGAAAGACAGGCAAAGGGGAAACCTCATAAGGGGATGGTTACACTGGAAGCCGGGACTTCAGGAAACGATGTGATTATAATAGTTAAAGATGACGGAAGGGGCCTGAATAAGGAAAAGATTCTCATGCGCGCTTCTGAAAACGGACTGCTGTACAAATTCGAAAATGAAATGACCGATAGGGAAATATATTCGCTTATATTTATGCCGGGATTCTCCACAAAAGATAGTGTTACGGAATTTTCCGGACGCGGTGTAGGCATGGATGTGGTTACAAGTAATATAGAAGCTGTGGGAGGTTCGGTTTCTGTAGACAGTATCCCGGAGAGTGGCACAACAGTTACGGTGAAAATACCTCTTACCCTCGCAATTATAGACGGTATGAATATTAGAACAGGCATGTCCTTCTATACAATCCCAATCACCGACATCAGGGAATCCTTCAGACCAAAGGAATCAGATATTATAAAGGACCCTGATGGAAATGAAATGATTATGGTGAGAGGAGAGTGCCATCCGATAATCAGGCTGCATGAATTTTTCAGAGTAAAGCCTGACACGCTTCATTTGCATGAAGGAATTATCATAATGGCGGAAAGCGAAGGAGATACACTCTGTATTTTTGCTGACGAACTCGTAGGAGAGCAGCAGGTGGTTGTTAAAGCATTGCCTAAATATATCAAAAAAATAAGGGGGCTGTCGGGGTGTTCGCTTCTGGGTGACGGAAGTATCAGTTTGATCATAGATATAGCAGATATGATGAATTATTAGGGAAAGCAGGTGAAAAAATGGCAAAGGAAATAGAGGAAGTTTTGGAGATGGAAGAGGATACACAGAAGGATAAATTCCTGACATTCTCAATGGGAAAAGAAGACTACGGCATAGAAATCCGTTATGTCACAGAAATCATCGGAATACAGGCTATTACTGAGGTGCCAGAGATGCCGGATTATGTGAAGGGGATTATCAACTTGAGGGGTAAGATTATCCCGGTTATGGACGTACGCCTCCGATTCAAAAAAGAAGAAATACAATATAACGACAGGACCTGTGTAATTGTAATCGATATAAAGGATCTATCGGTAGGACTTATTGTCGACACTGTTTCGGAAGTGCTGTCCATTGAGGAACAGGACATTGTTCCCCCACCTGAAATGAGTAAGGGTTTTCACAATAAATACATCAAAGGCATTGGCAAGGTCGGAAGTGACGTAAAGCTGATTCTTGATTGCGACAAGCTGCTGAATGATGAAGATGTCGAAGGTTTGAATACTATATAATTTCTTAGGAGGTAAAGTAATGAAGTGGTTTTATGATATGAAAATCAGGACAAAAATGCTGAGCGGTTTTATTATTGTTGCTTTGTTGGGTGTAATTATAGGAGTGGTCGGAATTATAAATTTATCCAACTTAAGTAAAAACGAACAAGGGCTTTATGATGAAGATCTCATGGGGATAGTCCTGATAGGCGACATCGAGTCAGCTTTTTTTGATACTAGGGTCCATATGAGAAATCTGGTGATCCACGCCAATCAGGACAAAACAGAGGATTACAATGAAATTAAGGAAAACCTTTCTACTATAAAGG
>CAYYEC010000028.1:0-412 GCA_964470745.1 uncultured Eubacteriales bacterium
GGAAAGCTGCCTTGTATATGTTTATTATGGCAACTTCAGTCGCACCGCCTGGTCCACCGCCATTTGTAAGAGTGAAAATAGCTGAAAAATTTTGCGTGGAACCTATAATCGTTGTAACTATTAGAAAAAAAGTAGTAGGGGAAATCCAAGGAAAAGTAATCTTTCTAAACTTATCCAAACCACTGGCGCCTTCCATATCCGCAGCTTCATAAAGTTCCTTTGGAACATCTTGCATTGCAGCTAAAAATACTATTGTTTGAAATGCTAAATTTACCCACGTAGAAATTAGCGCTACAACAGTCAGTGCCATTGAAGGATCCATTAGCCATAGTGGCGGATTGGAAACTCCTATAATTCTCAGTAATGTGTTTACAGGACCATCATAAGGGTTCAATATAACATTAAATACTAT
>CAYYEC010000028.1:422-12810 GCA_964470745.1 uncultured Eubacteriales bacterium
GCATAAATATCATAGTTCTTGATGCAGTACGCAGTTTAAACTTCATATTCATCAAACTTGCCAGAATTAATGAAAATATAATCATGCATGGAACATAAACAATCATATAATGTAAGCTTTTCAAATATGAAGATATCGCATCCTTATCCTTTAAAACGCTTAAATAATTATCCAGTCCGATAAACGCCATATTACTGACATCACCGAGCTTATTATAGTTCATAAATGATAGAAATACTGTATAAAATATTGGCGAAATAATAAATATGACAAATCCTATCATGAATGGAGTTAAAAAAATGTATCCTGTGAGCATTTCTTGTTTTTTCATGCTCATTTGCTTTGACATATAGCGGTCTCACTCCTTATATTTATTTAGCAATCCTAAAACATTTACATTGCTATTACTTACATTATCTATTATAACAACTTTTATTCATAATTGTAGGGGGCTGGTTTTTGATTTGATGGGTCATTTTTTTGAGTTTCTTTGTATTCCAGAATATGCAAATATATGATTTCTATAGTCGAACATTGATTTAAGCAATAACATAATATATAATATATATTATGTCATATATATTATTAAAATAATTATCCAGGGATTGATTTTATGAATAATTTGTATAAAGTAATTATTGTGGATGATGAATTCATAATCAGGGATGGGTTAATGTCATTTAAATGGGAAAAGTTCGGCTTCACACCAATTGGAAGTGCTTCTGATGGTGAAGAAGCACTCAAGCTCCTGGAGCAAAATCCTGCTGATTTAATCATAACAGATATTAAAATGCCATTTATGAATGGACTTGAATTGAGCAAAAAAATACATGAAAAGTATCCTTCTTCAAAAATTATTATTTTAACAGGATATAAGGACTTTGAATATGTTCATAAAGCTCTTCGTACAGGTGTAGTTGAGTACCTTCTAAAGCCCGTTGACCTATCTGAACTTGAAAACCTTGCAATAAAGATTAAGAATATACTTGATGATGATATAAATTCTACAAAACAAATTGATGTTTACGAAAAACAGTTAAAAGAATGTATGCCTTTAGCTGTTGAAAACTTTCTAAGGGGAATCATAGAAGAAAAAATAACTAATATGATTGATATTGAAGAAAAAATTAACCTTATGGAGATATGTCTCACCAGGGAATTTTATGCGTGTTCAATAATCCAGTTCAATATTAAACATACTGAATCCAATAATAAATTGCCCTGTGAATTTAAGTCAATCCTTGAAAACACATTAAGTGAATTTATGAAAAACAAAAATCTCGGGTACTTCTATTTCAATTCTGAATTTGAAATTGTTCTTATCTTTAATTTTGATTTAGTAGAAACTTCGATTTCAACATTTGATTTTTTAATAAAAATAATTCACGATATAAAACATTTATTTGAAAAGTCTATTATGAGTTGTGAAAAATTTATGATTTATATGGGAATTAGCAATATATATAAGCATATATCCTATTTACCAATATCTTATCATCAGGCTGGACAGGCTCTGCAAAGAAGATTTTTTGACGAAGCAGCGGATATATTTTATGCATGGAAAGAAAAGTCCACTTTCCTCCAAACTGCAAGTGATTATCCATACGAGAAGGAAGATATTCTTATCAATTCTATATTAAATGGAGATAAAGGACAAACTTCTGACTATCTGAAAGCCTTTTGGGATGACCTAAATCTTGTGCAAAAGCAATTGGAGCCTCTACACTTTAAAAGCATGGTTATACAATTATTGAATATGCTTGAGCGTAGATTGAACAAGCATGGCACCTCATTAAATGAAATAGCTTCAATCAATCCCCCTTTTACCGAATATATTGAAGCATTGTCAACAATAACAAACTTAAAGCAAAGCATTGAAAATCTTTTCCTCAAGTCTTCTGAATTTATTTTAGAGATGAACAATAAGGCAAAATCCTCATCCTATGCTGCTGTTCAACAGGCCTTGAAATATATAGAAGACCATTACAGTGAAAAAATCACTCTCAACGAACTGGCGGAAAAAGTATTTCTCAATCCCAGCTACTTCAGTATTCAATTTAAAAAAGAAGTAGGTAAGAATTTTGTTGCCTATATAAAAGAAGTCCGTATCCAAAAAGCCAAAGAACTCTTAAAAAAAGTAGACTTAAAGGCATATGAAGTATGCGAAATTGTCGGATATCACGATTATAAATACTTCACAGAAACCTTTAAAAAGTTAACAGGGCTTTCTCCCCTTGAGTATAGACAAAAACTTATTACTAGCTAAAGGCAGGTTAAATATTTTATGACAGAACGTATTTTAAAAAAACCTTTACGCCAGACAAAAGGTTTTTTATCAAATTATTATATCCAAAACAGACTTTTTCTCAGTTCAGTTATCCTAATTTGTATTATAATCATCTCTCTATATTACTTATCATTTTTGATTGTTTCAAATTTGATTATCCAGAGGCAAGCGGATTATGAATTGGATTCTTTCAAGCAGGTTAACAATTTCTTCAGATCTATTTTCTCATCAACTGAAGGATATATTGAAACCCTCTATAAATCTCCAAACTTTAAAGATTTTTTGACAGAAAACTATGATAAAAATGATTCAATTACAACAATGAAATATTTAAGTAGTTTTGAAAATAACATTAATACTGTATTGATTAATAAGGACTTCATGGATACTGTCATAATTCTGGGAAAAAACAATTTTGCATGTGTTTACAGACAGAATAATAATATGTTTGAAACTACCGATTTGCCTGGTGATTTTAATTTCAGTTCTTTTTTGGATAAATCCAGTCTATCACCGTATTTAGATAATAGTAATTATCCGTTTTATTACCAGACTATAAACAATTCAGATTCACAATATAGTAATGAAATACAGATTCAAAGGATAATAAACAATAAAATTATAATGGTTAAACTTTTGAGAAATCAAAATGGAATTGCTGATGGCATTGTTATAATAGCATTTAAAGATAATATTGTAGAAAGCATTATGCCTAACAGTCCTTATGACCGTGCTTTGTATCTTACAGATAACAAAGGAACTGTCGTATGGACGAACAACTCTGCCAATACTTTAAAACACGAACAGGCAAGCAATTTTCTAATTTCGGATTCTAAAGAATCCTATAGAAAGAATATCAATGGTCAGGACTATCTAATAACATTTAACATTTTAGACCCTTATGATTTTAAAATAACCAGTATGACACCTGTTAAATCTTTTATAAAAGCCCATACAGTAATTCAAATTTATATATTTATATTCGGATTATGCTGTATTTTACTTGCGTTCATATCCTCATACTTTTTTTCAAAAAACGTTTGTAAACAACTCGAAAATTTGACAAAACAGCTCAATACCAGTACAAGTACTTTACCTGAAAAAGTTTCTATTATAAATGGAGTTCATTTTTACAGTAAGCTTTCATTGAGAACCAAAATTTATTTTCATTTTGCTGTATCTATTATTCTCCCTACCATGCTTTTTATCTCCTGTATAACTTATTTTAACTATTATATTTATAAAGATAAAATTATTGAGCTTACCAATAGTTCTGTTAAACAATTAAAGTGGAACATCGATTATAAAATTAAGAACTATAATAAGTTATCTGTGCAAGCAATTTTTTCTAATAATATTCAAAAGGCTTTTGATGAAAAGGAATATAACAATAATTATTATGCGATGAAATTTAAAATAAGCGAAGATTTTTTAATTACAAAAATTAAAAATAAAGATATTGTATCTATGGTTCTGTACAACACAAATGGCAAAAATATATATTCCAACATATCTTTTGATATATTTCCTGTAACAAACATATCTGAAAACTTTTTTAATTTAATGAAAAAAAGTTCAGATAACCTTGTTTATCTGGGCGCAAGTAAAGATTATCTGGGTTCAGGTCCTGTTATTTTGTTTGCAAGAAACATCCGCAGCACAGGGGCCGGTTTTGGAGGCCTTTTAGGATATATGGTATTTTCAGTGGATCAGGAAGCTATCTACAACATCACCAGGGAAGTTTCATTGGGAACCTCTGCTTTATATTTTCTGGTAGACGAAAGCGGGAATATAATCCCAAATAATTTAAAATCTCCTGCTCTTAAGGTATTAAACAATAATTTAAATCTTAAGGATTTAATGACTAAGAATGATGGTTTCATGATATTAATCCAGAACTATAAAAAATATCTGGTATTCTATAATACCCTCGATATTCCTTCCTTGAAAGTTGTTAGCGTTATCCCTCTGGATGAAATCATCTCAAAAGTATATCCTTTTATCTGGTATAGTATGATTATATTAGCTGTATACCTATTTATTATTATAATAATTACTGTTTTTATATCACATGGAATTACAAAGCCACTCAAAAAACTTGAAGAGCTTATGAATGAGATTAAAAACGAAAACTTCAATATACATATGGAATACAAAGGTAAGGATGAAATCGCCATATTATCAGAAAACTTCAACCTTATGGTAGATAGACTGAACCAATTAATTCATGAAAACTACCAGACAAAAATTCATGAAAGTGAATTAATGTTTTTAGAAAAGGAAGCTCAATTAAATGCATTGCAGCAGCAAATCAATCCTCATTTTCTCTATAATACCCTTGAATCAATAAAATGGATGGCATATAAGATAGATGCTCTTGACATATGCAATATGGCTACAGCACTTGGCAAGTTTTTTAGAGGGGCTATTACAACAAGCAAAGATTTTATCACCATTCAACAAGAAATTGAACATTTAAAAAACTATATTTATATTCAAAAAATAAGATATCAGGGTAAACTTGATGTTGTGCTGCAAATATCTGATGAAATCACAGGATATAAAACCATTAAACTTATCTTGCAGCCAGTTGTAGAAAATGCTATTATCCATGGTATTGAAAAAATGAAAAGTGGTGGACTTATTACTATTCGTGGGTATAAATTAGAACAATCAATATATTTTGAAATAGAGGATAATGGAGTTGGTATGGATTTTAGTACATTATCCAAATTGAAAGAAGAAATACTGTTTTCTGCAAATTCAGAGCACAAAAAAGCGCATGTGGGCCTAAATAATGTATATAAGAGACTTAAATTATATTTTGGAGAAAAAAGTACTTTTGAGTTTTTGAGTGAAGAAGGAAAAGGTACTTTGGTAAAAATTTGCATACCTGTTATCAGTAATAAAAAAAGAATGGGATAGTGCAAAGCTAAAATTTAGAAGCTTTGTACCATTCCATTCTTTATTGTATACTAATCCTTATATCCATTTGGATTGTTTTTATGCCATTTCCATGCAGATTCTATTATGGTTTTCAAATCTCCATACTTTGGTTTCCAATCCAGTTCTTTCTGAATTTTTTCTGAGGTAGCAATAAGTGTAGCAGGATCTCCAGGACGTCTATCAGCCATAACAGCTTTTATATTTACACCTGTTACTTCTCTTGCAATTTCAACAACTTCCTTTACAGAAAATCCTTTTCCATTACCAAGATTGTATATATCACTATTCCCACCGTTTCTTAGCTTCTTTAAGGCCAAAATATGCGCCTGAGCCAAATCTGTAACATGTATATAGTCTCTTACACAGGTTCCATCCGGAGTATCATAGTCATCTCCAAACATGCTAATTGCCTCTCTTTTCCCTAAGGCTACCTGCAATATTATAGGTATCAGATGACTTTCAGGACTATGATCTTCACCAATTTTTCCGCTCATGTGAGCACCCGCAGCATTAAAATATCTAAGGGATACGTACTTAATACCATAGGCCTTATCGCTCCATTTAAGCATTTTTTCTACTGCAAGCTTTGTTTCTCCGTATGGATTTGTTGGCTCTGTTTTATCACTTTCTAATATCGGAATATTTTCAGGCTCTCCATATGTTGCAGCAGTTGATGAAAATACTATTTTCTTTACATTGTATTGATTCATTTTCTTTAATAGATTAGCTGTCGCTGCCACATTGTTATTATAATATTTTAGTGGCTCACCTACACTTTCACCAACAAGTGAATAAGCTGCAAAATTGATAACTGCCTCTATATTATTTTGCATAAAGACCTTATCTAAAAATTCATCATCTCTTAAGTCACCTTCATAGAATTTACCGCCTAAAACAGCACCCTTGTGACCTTTTTCAAGATTATCTACAATAACCACTTCTTCATTTGCATCCAGTAACTCAGCTACAGTATGACTTCCAATATATCCGGCACCACCCGGTACTAATATTGCCATAATAACTCACTCCTTTTTTTAGTCAATAACCCTTATCCTCTATTCTCAATTACCTCACCTCATGTCCACCATTTCCTATTTCAGATACATAAAAAGATGGAGCATAGCCTATTTTTTCTTTATAATTTTTACCGACCTGCTCTATAAATAAGTTTACTGCGTCTTCTTTAACAATACTTACTGTACATCCCCCAAATCCTGCTCCTGTCATTCTTGAACCAATGACACCTTCCACTTTAAGTGCTTCTTCAACTAAAGTATCAAGTTCAATACCCGTTACTTCATACAAATCTCTTAGTGAATTGTGTGAAGCTATCATTAGTTTTCCAAACTTTTCGATATCATTACTTTTTAAGGCATCGATAGATTTTAATACTCTATCATCTTCAGTAATAACATGCTCTACTCTATTAAGTATTACTTGGTCTTCAATCAAACTTTTATGTTGATTAAATTGATCTATAGTGATTTCTCCCAGACATTTTGCTTCTGGTAAGGCCTCTTTTAATATTTCAAGACCTTTCTCACATTGGCTTCTTCTTTCATTATATTTAGATTCTCCCAAACTTCTTTTCTTATTGGTATTTGAAATAAGAATTTTACAGCCTTTAATATTTAAAGGTACCAATTCATAGCTTAAGTCTTTACAGTCAAGAAAAATTGCATGATTTGCTTTACCCATGGCTGATGCAAATTGATCCATTATGCCACATTTTACACCTACATAATTATGTTCAGATTTTTGAGCTATCAATGCCATCTCAATCATGTCTATTTCTTTTTCTACACTATTAGCTTCATTTCCAATAGCAGCTAATGTGAGGGCTGTTACAACCTGTATAGCTGCTGATGAAGATAAACCTGCTCCCAGAGGAACTGTATCATGGAAAAGCATTTCACATCCCACAAGCTTATAGCCCGCTTTCTGTAATTCATCTGCAACTCCTAACTGGTAATTTCCCCATTTCAATCCCTTATACTTTTCAAGCTCATCCAATGAAGCTACTACCCTGTCCGGAAGATCTGTAGCAGCTAATTTTACTTGTCTATCATCTCTGGTACGTACTATTACAGTAGATGAAACAGTAAGAGCAGCGGGGAATACAAATCCACCATTATAATCCATATGCTCTCCAATCAAATTAACCCTTCCAGGTGAAGAAAATACTCTTAAGCCATCTTCTGAACCTCCATAAATTTCAATAAACTTCTGTTTCAATTCATTAATATTCATTAAAAAACCCCCTTTTTATTAATTGAGAATTAAAGCATATTTTTTAAAGTGTCACAAATTATAAATAGCCCTGCTACTGCAATAAGTAATAATACAATTCTCTTAAATTCTACTTCTCTAATTTTTCCTGATATTATTATTCCAATAATAGTACCTGAAATTAATGCTGGTAAATAAGTCAAAAAACTTCTAGTAACATCCTCATTTATTAACCCACTTATCAAAAAAACTATAATAGTTATTATGTTTAAAATAAGTGCATAGATAGTCAGGTTTGCTCTAAAAGAATTTTTGTCAAATTCCTGATTTGAGAGAAATAAAACTACAGGTGGACCACTCATTGAAATACTGCCATTTAGTAAGCCACTTAAAAACCCTACAACTCCAAAGGTAAATTTTATATTCTTAAACTTTACCTTTATTCCTTTAAACATTATTATAACAGTAATTATTATAACTATTCCAACTATTAATTTAATTATATTTGTATCAACTACTTTTAGTATATATGTTCCAAATGGAATTCCCATTATTCCAAAAATAATTAACATCCATATTTCTTTTAGCCTAACAAATTTTCGTACCTTAAAAATGATAAATATATTAGTAATAGCACTATACAAAACTATTATTGCTACAAGAACTTTTGGAGAAATAGATAAAGTTAGTATCGGTACTGAAATTAAAGCAAATCCAAATCCAGCCATCCCCTGTATAAAACTTGCGAAAAGAATTCCAATAAAACAATAAATTATTTCATTTAAGTTCATAAGTAAATTCCTTTCAAGAATTTAATCTACTTCAAATCCTGCATGCTCCATAAATCTAGTAAAGCCAAGTTGACCTTTTTCATCACGTTTATAAACACCTGCATCCGTAAGTACTTTTGTGAATATATATCCAATTTCCTGTTTTAATATTTCTTCAGCCTTATCACTTTCCAAATTTGCTCCATACTTTTCTACCATTGGCTCTATCCATGGTAAATGTTTTGACAGCATTTCATCTTTTTCTAAGTCTGTTTTATCAAATCTTCTTCTGCCTGTTAGTATTTCTTGAATTAGTTTAATTTCTTCATCTAATCTTCCGGGAAGTACTGCAAGACCCATTACTTCTATTAATCCAATGTTTTCTTTTTTAATATGATGTAACTCCTTATGAGGATGGAATATTCCATCAGGATGTTCTTCCGAAGTACGATTGTTTCTAAGAACCAAATCAAACTCAAATTCACCATCACTATTTGTTCTTGCAATTGGCGTTACTGTATTATGAGGTATCTTTTCTTCCCCATTTTCGGTGTAAGCAGATATTTCTACATCAAGGTCACTATATTCTTTCCAGGCCTCTAATACATGTAGTGCCATTTTTACCAGACTATTTTTATTATTACCGGATATTCTTATTACAGACATCGGCCATTTCACAATACCTGCTTTTATGTCTGGAAAATCCTTATTACAGAAAACCTTTTCTATTTTAGCAATCTCCATTGGGAACACATGATGACCACCTTGAAAGTGATCATGACTTAAAATAGATCCTCCAACTATTGGTAAGTCAGCATTTGAGCCTAAGAAATAATGTGGTACTTGCTCAACAAAGTCAAGTAATCTAATAAAAGTCTTTTCAGATATTTTCATCGGGCTGTGCTGCTCTAAAAATACAATACAATGCTCATTATAGTATACATATGGAGAATATTGCATAAACCATTGTTCATTGTACAATGTTATAGGAACTACACGATGGTTTTGTCTTGCAGGATGATTCACTCTTCCTTGATATCCTACATTTTCAACGCATAATAGACACTTAGGATAATTACTTTGCTTCATATTTCTTGCTGCAGCAATAGCTTTTGGATCTTTTTCAGGTTTGGATAAGTTTACTGTTATTTCTATATCTCCAAATTCTGTAGAAGTTAGCCAGTATAAGTTTTTTTCTATCCTATCCATTCGAATATAGTTTGACATCTTTGATATTTTATAATATGCGTCAGTAGCTGCTTCAATGGATTTTTTCTTTGCTGTATTCCAGAACTTCTCTACCATTTCAGATTGTCTTGGCATTAAGAGACCCATAATTTTTGCATCAAGTAAATCTCTATATGTAACAGTATTTTCAGTAAGTACGCCTGCTTCAGCCGCATAATCAAGTAAATTATTTAATATTGGAACAGGTGTATCTGATACTTCAAAGTCTACTACTCCCTCATATGGTTCTGATACTTGCAATAATTCCATAACAGCATTTCTTACAGGTATCAAATCCCATTTACCTATAAGCTCATTTGCCAGCCCAAATTGAAGTAGTTTTTCTATTTCTAAAGCCGGATTTATATCTTTCATTCTAATTTTCGCCCCCTATTGTTATTTTATAGTTTATAGTTAATTGCCTTTAATTCATAATTTGTAAAAATTGTGAAATAAGTGCCAAATTCCCGTTTCGGAATCAATGGGATAGTTCCATCGTTTTCCCTTCGGTCCTCCGCTTATGCTTCGGAAACGCTCGAACCGTCCCCTTGATTCCTTCACTGCTTAGGTACCATACTAATCAAATTAATGCCTGAATGAGTGAAGAAATTAGCGGAGGAATCTTGGGGACGGATTCTGATGCTTCCGAAGTGAAACGAAGGACCGTAGGGAAAGCAGCAGAACCGTACCCCATGATTCCGTAGCGGGAAGACTACTTCGCATTTTATTTTAAATTAGGAATTAAAGTCAGCCATCATCTCATTTCGCAGACAGATTCTCTTCTTATCAGCTTTGTTTCCAAAATAATCTTCTTTAATGAACCTTTCTTATTCTTTCCCTCAATCACCTCCAGTAATAATTCTGCTGCTCCCTGTCCCAGCTTAAACATACCTTGGTCCACAGTAGTAAGCTTCGGCTCGCTTATTTGAGAAATAACTATATTATCAAATCCTATTATGGATAATTCTCCCGGAATCTTTAACTCCATTTGCTTTGCAGCACTAATAGTTCCTGTAGCCATCCAGTCATTACAACAAAATATCGCTGTAGGTCTTTCCACTTTCATTAGTCTTTCTTTAACAATATCCCTCGCCAAATCTACTGTTTCAAGACTATTCCCTGTAGGAATAATCAATATATTATCTTTAGAAACATTTATATTATTTTTTCTCATTACACTAAAATAAACTTCTTCTTTTAAATCATAAGAATAACTTTGAGCACCCCTTAAAAAATCTATCTTTCTATGCCCAAGCTCAAGTAAATAATTTAGTGCTTCAACAGTTCCCAATTCTTCATCTGAAAGAACAAAATTACATCTGACCCCACGATTATATCCATTAACCAAAACAAGAGGAATCTCATCAGTAATTTCTTCAAAATAGCCGTTTTTTACATTTTCTATAGTAGACCCAATAACAATGATTCCATCTACCTGTCTCTCTCTTAATCTATCTATAAGAAGCTTTTCATCCCCGGCATTCTCTTTTGTTTCGCAAAGAAACAAAGTATACTCATTTTGTCTCATAAATCTTTCTATGCCTTTTACTACTTCAGGAAAGAATAAGTTTGTTATACTTGGTACAACTACACCAATAGTAAAGGTTTTCTTTTGAATTAAGCTTCTGGCTAATGAATTAGGCTTAAAATTCAAATCAGCTATTACCTTTTCAACCTTTTTGCGTGTACTTTCCTTTACAGGATAGTTGTTATTAATTACCCTTGATACAGTTGTAATGGATACTCCAGCTTTTTTTGCTACATCTTCTATAGTCAATTTCAAAATCTCACTCCTTTATAGAAAAGGTTTTCTATAAATAGAATATCATATAGGGGTTTTAAATGCAATAGGGGTTTTTGATTTTTTATTACATAAACCAGGGGGATGTTCTTGAGATATATCTCAAGAACATCCCCCTGGTTTGCATATTAATTATTTTATTGGTATAATCGTAAATTCCAACTCTGCCTTCTTTGGGTTAAACTTATACTTATCTAGTTCATCAGGGCCACAGCTTGCATTACCTATTCCAGTATGACCCCAGTCAACATTAACAATAGTCTCCTTTCTCTTCTTCAAATCAGTTGTATGCATGGCATTCGTCAAGTCCATAGCTGTATAATGATGAACACTTATATCAAATACTGATTTAGCTTTGAGAAGTAATCCAATTCCATTTTCGTCAACAACTGATGCCCATCTCGTTTCGGTCTTGTTACCATTTTCCTGTGGAATTATGTAATTTTCAAATTGATCATCCACAGTACCATTGTAGATTCCAACAAGTGCACTTTCTTTTCTATCTAAATAACTTTCCTGGGGGCCTCTTCCAAACCAACAGAAATTATCAAGTCCTTCTTTCAGCTGCAAAGTAAGTCCCAGTCTTGGAATCAGGGTAAAATCCCTTTTAGATGAAAATGTTGTTTTTATCTGTACCTTACCATCTCCGGTAATTGTATATTCATTAAGAGTGTCAAATGCTAAATAGTGGCCCGCTTTACCAAAATTAGAAGTAACTTTTACTTTGATGAGTGAATCATTTACACTACTTATTTCTACTTTTTTAACATTCCTCTTTAGCATATCAAAGCCAGCTTCTCTCCAAAGACCTGCATTACAGTCAATCCTCTCTATCCAGCCACGCTCATCGTTATCAGTCGGAGCTCTCCAGAAATTCTCCACAAATCCATCATGTATCAATTCTTTGCCATTTATTTTATATGAAGAAAGCTTACCATATATCTTATCAAATTCAATCTCAAAGTTTATTCCTTTAAGTCCTAGCTTAAATTTATTCTCAGACATTTCAAGTTTTTCATTGGTAAAAATAATATTTTTATTAATAGGCTCTTCAATAACTACAGAAAGACTAAACTGTTTTCTGGCGATTTCAAATCCAGCTTCTGACCATAAAGTTTTATATTTATT
>CAYYEC010000028.1:12820-16033 GCA_964470745.1 uncultured Eubacteriales bacterium
AATTTAAATGATATTCACAATTTTCCTCCTGATATCCACTTACGGTATATGGCAAAATAATTTCTTTTCCGGATTGAGGATTTATATCTAAATTATCAACCCTTCCCTGTTCTATTACTTGTCCATCCTTCAATAGCTGCCAATTCATTTCCAAGTGCTCCAAGGTAATAAAATCATACCTGTTAAATAATTTAATCTTACCCTTTAAAGTATCTACTGCTTCCACATGAACCGGAGCAATTACTTGTTTATACTCAATTAGTCCTGTATGAGGAATCCTATCAGGATATACCATTCCATCTATACAGAATTTCAGATCATTTGGTTTATCTCCAAAGTCACCGCCATAGGCAAACCATTCTTCTCCATCCTTAGTAAATTGTCTGATACCATGATCAGCCCATTCCCAGATGCACCCACCTATAAGCCTGTCATATTTATATATAGCATCCCAGTATTCCTGCTGGTTGCCCATACTGTTTCCCATAGAATGTAAAAACTCACATATAAAATATGGTCTTTTTTCGTCGGTTCTTTCCCCTTCCTCAATTACTATATCTACAGAAGGGTACATAACGCTCACCACATCCACCAAAGGCTTTTCTCCTGCGCTTTCATAGTGAATTGGCCTTGTAACATCATTTTTTCTAATCCACTTAGCCATAGCCTCGTGGTTTCTTCCATAGCCTGATTCATTTCCTAAAGACCAGAAAATCACAGATGGACAATTTCTGTCGCGTTCAACCATTCTTATAGCTCTATCAACAAAGGCATCTTCCCATTTCGGATCATCATTTATAACTGCAGCTTGCCCTATCCCATTTCGTCTTAGTTTCTCGGCTCTAATAAATCCATGTGTCTCCAGATCTGCTTCATCCATGACATACATACCATATCTATCACAAAGCTCATACCAGTAAGGGTCATTAGGATAGTGTGATGTTCTGACTGTATTTATATTATGCTGTTTCATCAAAAGAATATCTTTTAACATATCCGCTCTTGTTACTGCATATCCCCTATCAGGATTTGTATCATGCCTGTTTACTCCTTTTAATATCACTGATTTACCATTAATAAAAAGCTTGGAATCTCTAATTTCGACTTTTCTAAAGCCAATTTTCTGGCTTCTCAAATCAATAATTTTGTTTTCCTGATCTTTTAATATAACTATCAATGAGTATAAATGTGGAGTTTCAGCAGTCCATTTATTTGGATTATGCATTTCATTATTTGATGATACTTCACTATTTTTAATTGACAAAGACTTCTTTTCAAAGACCATATCTCCTTTTGAATCCAGAAGCATAAGGTCAATTGTAGTATTTTCTCCATCTTTTTTATTTAAGCTTTCTTGCATTATTTTAATATCTAATATCCCGTTTTTATAACCCTGGTCCAAATTCGCATTTACATGAATATCAGAAATAAAAGTCTTGGCTGTTGAATAAAGATAAACTTCTCTAAAAATTCCATTTAATCTCCAAAAATCCTGATCTTCCAAGTAGGTAGTTGCACACCATTTATAAACTTCAACTGAAATCAAATTCTCACCTTTATGGATAAATTCAGTAATGTCAAACTCAGAAGGCATGTGACTACCTTGGCTGTAACCAGCTTCCTGCCCATTTACATATAAAGTAAATGATGAACTTACACCACCAAAATGGATAACCACTCTCCTATTGTCCCAGCTTACAGGTAATTTAAAAGTTGTTCTATATGTACCAACAGGGTTTTCCTCCGGTACATTTGGCTCATCAACCGGAATTGCATAGGGCACATTGGTATATACTGGAATATCATATCCGTGCAGCTGCCAGCATGAAGGTACAGGTATTGTATCCCAGCTTGAATCATCATAATCATTTGTAAAATAGTCTTCTTCAACAAATGCATGATGTTCATAATATCTAAACTTCCATTCTCCATTCAATAGCATAAAATAGCTTGAATCTTCTCTTTCCCCCTTTATAGCAGAAGGCAAATCCACATATGGTGTTTTTGCTGCATGAGGTATTAATGTATTTTTGTTTAGGGTATTAATATCTTTCCAATATTCTTTTGACATAAAAGCTCCTCCAAATGTAGTATTATTATATTGATATTGTATTACACATTCTGTTCTGCATTCAATCAAAATATATTGAACATATATAAATATATTGAACAAAATATATCAAAGGTATTGTTGCTTTTATAATACTTTTATTTTCAAAAGTAATTGCTTTGGCTTGTTAAATTCATTACTACCGTGCCAGCTTTATGGGCTCATTAATAACTCTGCTGATAGCTGTTGTCATTAGATGCAGATATTTATTGTATTGAATACTAAAAAAAGGAGATACTATTTATGGCATTAAAGTATAAGTAAACTTGCTTTGAATATAATGAAATGACAAAAAACTCTTTGGATTATTTGAATGTTACAGTTGTTTCCGTAAAAGCGAAATGAGGTGCTATATAGGTGATTCGACGCAAAGGAATAAAGAAACTCGACAAAGAATTGAAAAGCTATACAAATGGATGTGATGGACGCAGGTTATCCGATTCATTAGAGTCCAATATAAAAATACTGAAAGAAATATTAAGTGGTGACGATACACTTATTGTCAGATTTATGGAGAATCAAGCAAGCAATAGTATCAAAGGGTATATCCTGTTCTTTGAGGGTATGGTGAGTAACGAAATAATCAATGAAAATGTCATCCAGCCCTTTGTAGAAAACATATTGCTAAAATTTGGCGCTGACGCTATGAATATTCTAAAAAATCAAGTAATTATAACCAACAAGATTGAAGAAACATCAGAGGTGTACAAACTTATTGAAGCAATGTATAACGGGGATGCAATTTTTTTACTTAATGGATTTTCGGAGGCTCTGATTGTATCGACAAAGGGATGGCAAACACGGAGTATCAAAGAACCAGAAACGGAAAAGGTGTTACGTGGTCCAAGAGAAGGGTTCACTGAGTCATTAATTATGAATCTTTCGTTGATTAAAAGAAGATTAAAGACTCCGGATTTAAAGTTCGAGTTTAGGGTATTAGGTAAGAGGTCCCACACAAGAGTATGTATTTGCTTTATTAAGGGAATTGTAAATGACAAGATATTGAATGAGCTGTATAAAAGGCTTGATAATATTGATATAGACGGTATTTTGGACACAGGTTATATTCAGGAGATAATAAAGGATGCCCCATACTCACCCTT
>CAYYEC010000029.1:0-15639 GCA_964470745.1 uncultured Eubacteriales bacterium
CTTTACAAACCACTAGTAAAATGATTTTGCACTTATTTTATTATAAGAATGTAAAGGATTAAGTGCGAAACATATAGGTTTGTTTATAAGTAAAGGGGAAAAAATGACCGACTTTAAAATGGAAAAACAGAAACATATTGCTTTAATAGCCCATGATAATAGAAAAGATGATCTGATAAACTGGATTAAAAGGAATGTTGACTTATTAAGCAGACATTTTCTTTGTGGTACAGGTACTACTGCAAAACGTATATCAGAGGAAACTGGTTTACCTGTAAGAGCTTATAAAAGTGGGCCATTAGGTGGAGATCAGCAGGTCGGAGCTGCTATAGCTGAAGGGCAAGTTGACTTTGCTATATTTTTTTGGGACCCATTAACATCCCAACCTCATGATCCTGACGTAAAGGCATTATTAAGAATTGCAGTATTATATGATATTCCAGTGGCAATGAATCAGTCAACTGCAGACTTTCTTTTAACATCAAATCTGATGGAGAAAGAATACGATAGAAATATAATAGATTATTACAGCAGGATAAGACAAAAACTTATGTTATAGAAAATGGGGTTAGATCTCTATTTTAAGTTATCTCACATTTTATCTTTCTATTAGTAAATTTGAATAAATTTTGATAAAAAACTAAAATGAATTTTGTTAAATTTAAATCATATATTGAAAACAAGGCATATTTTTGATATTATTTTAACTAAATGCAGTAAATTTTTTTATATGTGTTTTTGTAAACTGATTTAGGTAGAAGTATAGTAGGAAAGTAAGATGAAAAATATTTATATTATCAGTGTTTTCTATATGGATCTATCTACAAAACTGCATTAATATATTACTGGGAGGATAAAAGTATGTCTCATGGACCATCAGCAAATTGGGGCAAAGATAATGCTTCAGGCATTAAGTCAAAAGTGGGAATGTGGATGTTCTTAGTATACACGCTTGTATATGGAGGATTCATTCTTATTAATCTTATTAATCCAAGATTAATGGCGAAGGATATTGGAAGCCAAAATTTAGCAATAGTTTATGGTTTTGGTCTTATTATTTTTGCTCTTCTTCTAGCAGTTGTTTATAATCATATTTGTACAAGAGCAGAAGAAAAACTGAATAATGAAGAGGAGGAAAAATAATGAATTATCAAGCTTCGCCGTGGGCAATAACAATTTTTTTGTGTTTTGTTGCATCTGTATTAGGAATTTCGTATCATTTTGCACGAAAAAAACAATCAGCAGAAGGCTATTTTGCTGCTGGTGGTACAATACACTGGTCAGTAAATGGAGTTGCATTTGCTGGAGATTATCTTTCAGCAGCATCCTTTTTAGGCATATGTGGTATGATTGCAACTAAAGGTTATGATGGGTTTTTATATTCTATAGGATATTTAGCAGGTTGGATAGTTGCACTTTTTGTTGTAGCAGAGCCTATGAAGAGAATGGGTAAATATACATTTACAGATGCTCTAGATTCAAAATTTAATTCAAAAGGTATACAATTAATAGCAGCTATAAGTACATTACTTGTTTCAATGTTTTACTTAATACCACAAATGGTTGGAGCAGGTACTCTTGTAAGACCGTTACTTGGACTACCACACTGGGCAGGAGTTTTAATGGTTGGAGCAATTGTTATATTAATAGTAGCAACTGCCGGGATGGCATCAACCACTTATGTTCAATTTCTAAAGGGATCTCTTCTAATTGTATTTTCCCTAGTTATTGTATTTTTAGTTTTATCAAGAGGTCTTTCAACTAAACCCGATCAAGGTGGAGATGTACCTTATCATGATTTTAAATCTTTGTCTATTACGTCTATAGATGGAGATACGTTGAATATTGAAAATAAGGCTTACCAAATAGAGAATAGCTGGAAAAGTGAAAATACATGGTTTGTTAAATTAACAAAAGACGATATGGAATCTTTTTGGAAAGTTGATAAAGACCATAATATATTAAAAGAAACCTTGTTTGTAACAACGCTTTCGAATGGAAGTAAATTATATAATGGGGCACCTGTTGAAGATAAAAGGTTCTATCAAGTGGGAAATTTGAGTGAAGTAAATGGAGATGAAAATGGAAAAACCGGAACATTAAATCCATTTACATTTATTGAGACAATAAAAAACAGTAAAGTAATGCTTTGGGGAAAAGAAAATGTTATAGATAGAGATACTAAAGTAACTATTTATTATCCTAAAGAAGCTAAAGGTTCAGATGTTTTACGTCCAGGTCTTAAGTGGAATTTAGAAGGAAGCACAAAAGCTAAAATTGATTTTGCATCATTAATGCTGGCATTGTTCTGTGGTACCGCTTCTTTACCACATATTCTTATACGTTATTATACTGTTCCAAGTCCTTCCGCTGCCCGTAAATCAACTATTGTTGCTATAGCAGCTATTGGATTATTCTATGTTTTAACTTTATACATGGGTTTGGGTGCAATGACAAGTGGGGTAATAGATATTACAAACGATAATATGTCAGCACCACTTTTAGCTAAATCTTTTGGTATTGCTATATTTGCCATTATTTCTGCCATTGCATTTGCAACTGTTCTTGGAACAGTTAGTGGGTTAATTGTTGCTTCATCTGGTGCGGTTGCACATGACTTTATGGATAGATTTATGGGAATGAAATTAAGTGATAAAGAAAAAGTTAAGGCTGGGAAAATTGCTGCTGTGATTGTTGGTTGTATAGCAATGGTTCTTGGTATACTATTTAAAGATATGAATGTATCTTTCTTGGTAGGCTGGGCTTTCTCAGTTGCAGCTTCTGCAAATTTGCCAGCTATAATCATGATTTTGTTTTGGGAAAAGACTACAGCTAAAGGGGTTATTGCCTCTGTTAGTGTTGGATTGATTGCATCTCTAGGTATAATATTGTTATCTCAGACTACATTTAATGACGTTTATCATTTAGTAGGTGTTACATCACCTATTCCAATCAATAACCCTGCAATTATTTCAATACCTATGAGTTTAATGACTTTAATAGTTGTTTCACTTATGACTCGAAAAACAGAAAAAACAGCATAATATTAATATTTAAATTGATTATGTATAAATAAAGAAAACAAGTAAAGTACAGTTTAAACTGTACTTTACTTGTTTTTTTATCTGGTCTGAATTTCAAAAGAATAATTCCAGCCAGAATTATTATCCCAATTATTAGCACAATCCTTAAAAACTACGTTAAGCCTATCGTGAGAAATTATTGGCAGCTCTGCTTCAAAACCTTCTGAAGTTTTTGACATTTTTATATCACTTAAATTGTTCCATTGATTGCCATAACCTACATGTGCATAAACATGATTAGCCCCGGACTTTGATAGAAGTCCCTTATAAATTATTTTTGCATTATCTCCCTGACCTAAAACATTTGGTACCATAATTACTCCATTATCAACATAACTATTATACAAATTAATCAATCCTTTCAACTATAATTTGTTAAATAACGAAAACAAGTGTTAATTCTGAGATTCATTCTGTTTTATGAGATTAAAAATACGTTATCTACGAATTATGTTGCTCAATATTTGAAGTACTTATACTATATTTTTTGCGAAAAACATTTTACATTTCTCATAAAAAATAGTTTAATAAAATTATTGACAGATACAATTTATTTTGTGTAAAATAAAGGTAATAAAAGAAAAGGAGATTTTTATGTCGGAGTTAGTTGTTCTAAAATAATATAATTTAATATTTGGTTTAAGCGAAATTTAAATTTTAAAGGCTTAGTTTTTTGTTGCGCTTTGACTGAAATTTATAAGAACACTGGCAAAGATATAATTAAACTTCAGAATATTTCTCTGATACTGATGCCGTGCTTTGCGCGGCTTTTTGTATTCTTGGAGTATAGTGAAAGAATAAAGATGACAATATAGTTTTCATCAGCAATTACTAACTCCGTGGAAATCAAAAAAATGGACTTTATGTCTATGAGTTTATAAATTGAAGATTTTAATTAATACGTTATGAGCTGTAGAGAACAGGGTGTTCTTTACAGCTTTTTTTATTTAATATAAGGAGGATTTTAAGATGAATTTATATGCTATGCAAGTTCTTGAATTTGACAAGATAAAAGAGGAAATAAGACAATATGCAATCACTTCAAAAGGAAAAGTATTAGTTGATAATTTGAAGCCATCTGTTGACTTAATAAAAATTGAAGGATGGATTCTAGAAACAACTGAGGCTCGAAACATACTTGATAGGAATTCCAGTGTACCAATTGGCACTCTGGATGGAATTCAGGCTATAATTGATAAATTAGGGAAAGGCGCCGTATTAGCACCACATGAGCTTACTGCAATTTTCAAGATGCTGGAGAGTGTAAAGAGGTTGAAAAATTTTATGACCAAAATGGTTTCAATATCTCCCAATGTATCCTCATATTCACTCTCAATGTTTGAAATTCCTCAAATTCAAGATGAAATCCATAGATGCATTAATAATGGAAGAGTTGATGACAGAGCGTCAGCAAAATTAAGTAGCATAAGAAAAAAAATAAACATAATAGATGAAAGAATAAAACAAAAACTCGCTAGTATACTAAACTCTCCTGCATATGCTGACAGCATCAGGGAAAATGTTATTAGTGTAAGAAATGGTAGATATGTTATTCCTGTTAAGAGGGCTAATAAAAAGGATTTGGAAGGCAATATATTAGATATGTCCTCAAGTGGGTCTACTGTTTTCATTGAACCTACAGGGATTGCAAAACTTCAATCAGAACTGGATATCTTAGGGATAGAAGAGGAAAGTGAAGTTTATAGAATTTTGTCAACTTTGACTGTATTAGTTGAGGGATATATTAAGGAGATACTAATAAATATTGAAGGAATTATTCATTATGATTTTATTTTTGCAAAAGCAAAATATAGTAAAGCTACGGATAGTTTGCCTGTCAATTTAAATACAAGTGGAAGAACAGTTATTAGAAATGGCAAGCATCCACTTATAGGAAAGAGTGCAGAACCATTGAACTTTTATATAGGGGATGCATATAAGGCATTAGTGATAACAGGTCCGAACACAGGAGGTAAAACAGTAGCATTAAAGACAGTTGGGCTTATGGTATTAATGGCACAGTCAGGTTTGCAC
Organism: uncultured Eubacteriales bacterium; assembly: GCA_964470745.1. Classification (GTDB taxonomy): domain Bacteria; phylum Bacillota; class Clostridia; order DSM-8532; family CAYYEC01; genus CAYYEC01. Next base: position 5,118 of record CAYYEC010000029.1, read on the forward strand.
GTGCCTGTAGATATGGATAGTGAAATTTCTGTCTTTAATGACATTTTAGCAGATATAGGCGATGGACAAAGCATACAGCAGTCATTAAGTACTTTTTCCGCTCATGTGAAAAATATTTCTACAATTATAAAATGTTCGGATAGGAATACATTGGTTATAATGGATGAGCTGGGAGCAGGAACTGACCCTGGTGAAGGTATGGGATTTGCTATAGCTGTTCTCGAAGAAGTTTACAAGAGAGGTTCTACAATATTAGCGTCAACTCATTACAGTGAAATAAAGGAATTTGCCAATAACAGAGAAGGATTTCAAAATGGTTGTATGGAGTTTGATATAAATACATTAAAACCTTTGTATAGACTAAGTATAGGTAAATCCGGAGATAGTAATGCATTTTTAATTGCTTTAAGATTAGGTGTTGACAAAAATATAATTGAGAGAGCACATGAAATCACTTATAAAGAAAGGAAAGAATATGTTTTAAATGAACAAAACGGAAGTGACAGGGGAGTAGTTGAAAAGGCTATAGAGATACATCGAGAAAATATAGATAGATTAGGTAGTATACAAAAAACAAGAAATATTATAGAAATCAAGAAGAAGGCTTCCACTCAGTCATTCAAAATAGGTGATTGTGTGTTTATAAGCACTATGAAACGTACAGGAATTGTGTGTGAAGCTGAAAATAATAAGGGTGAAGTAACTGTAATGGTTATGAAAAAGAGACTAAAAATAAATAAAAAAAGACTTTCGATTTACATTGATAAAGAAGAGCTGTATCCAGAAGGCAATTATAATCTGGATATAGTGCTTGAATCAAAGGAAAACCGCAAGAAGAAAAAAATAATGAACAAAAGGCATGTTGAAGATATGGTTATTGAATAGTTTTAGGTAGGAAATTATGTAAAGGATGCATACTATGGTATACAAGGATGAGATTAAGGTTGAGGCTGGGAAAAAACCAAGAAAGTCCAGTGAAGCCTTTCTAAATCTTTCTTAACATTAACCTCATCCTCAACCTTTGCGAAGCTTTGCTTCACATTATGTAAATAATTGGGACTAAAAATCTAGACCTGAATTTCCATCCATCTTTTTCCATGCAGCCTTCTGAACATAATAAAATTAAAAACTACTAAAGAGATAAGCTCTGCAATATATATACTTTTAACACCCATGTCCAGATATATTACAAACAAATATATTAATGGAATGAAAGCGAGCCATAATCGTGAGGCTGTTATAAACATAACAATCTTAGTATCTCCCGCACCTCTTAAAGAACCAGATAAGATTATAATAAATGCTAGAAAAGGCTGGTCAATACCTGCGTAAAAAAGAGGTATAACTGATTTATTAATTATATCTGATTCTGTTGAAAAAATACCAATTATCTGGGTAGGGAATAATAAAAATGTAGAACCGATAATCATTCCCCATAATACTCCCAGTGACAAGCTGATATAACCTGTATGAAGTGCCTTTTCAGGATTTTTTTCTCCCAGTGCCTTTCCAACTAAAGTAGCAGAGGCGATTGAAAAACCTATTGCAGGCATAAATGAAGTAGACTCAATAGTAAGTAATATTCTAAATGCTGCTTCAGAAGTAGTATCCAATTTTGAAATAATTATTGACATTACAAAAAAAGAAGTCTGCATTAAAAATTGTTCTATTCCAGCATTAGAACTGAATCTCCAGAGGGGATTCAAAACATCTTTGGATAATCTCAAGTTTGATAATGCCAGCTTCAAATGCCTGTTTCCTTTTAGTAAAACTATTATAAATAAAATGGCTCCTACAGCTCTGGAGATAGTAGTTGACAAAGCTGCTCCATTAACTCCTAATTTTGGGAAAATCCAAAAACCTGTAATCAAGAAATAGTTCCCGATTATATTAAGTATATTAACGATGCCTGTTATTATCATAGGAGTTTTAGTATCTTCTACGCCTCGCAGAGATGCTGCAGCTGCAAAGGATATAAACATAAATAATTCACTATAGGAGACTATTCTCAAGTAAGATATACCCATACTTGACACTTCTGGAGATGTATCAAATATACCCAGAAGATTTTTACTAAAAACAATGCATAAGAATGTAATAAAAATACCAATCAAAGCATTAAGCAATGTATTTTGACCTAATACTCTATTTAGCCTTACATAATCTTTTTCTCCATGATTTCTTGATATCATTACAGTTGCACCGGTGTTAAAAGATGAAAAGATAAATATTATTGTAAAAATAATCTGATTTGCAAATCCGGCAGCCGAAAGAGCTTCTTTGCCTATAAATTGACTTATCATTATAGTATCAGCTATTCCGACCAAGGTGTTTAAACTCATTTCAATAATCGCTGGCAAAGAAATAGCTAAAATCGAAAGAATCAAAGCTTTATTATTTCTGAAAAATTTCATATATATAACCTCTCCCTTACAAAGTGATAATATTTTCCCATAAAATCGATGTAAAGGCAAGTGAATTATATTTTAAATTGTAGATTCGATTAAATAAGTTTAAGTAATAGTAAAAAAATCCTACTATTGGGCTATGCAATAGTAGGATTTTTCCTAATTTATATCTTAATTCATGTATCTTTTTATCTTCTTTGTAGTGGTTTTTATAAATTCTTCCTCTCTCAGATTTATATGTTTTACATATTTATAAGTAGTAAGTGATTTGTTAACTGATTTTACTTCATTTTGTATTAATTCAAATAATTTTTCCTTAGAAGGCGGGTCGCTCGCAAACAGGTGTTCAATATATTCCATATTGGGAACTATTGTTGCCGCAACTATAACATCTTCGCTATCCTTATTCAGTCCAAATACAAGGCTTTCATTTATATATGGGCTCCTATTCAATAGAGTTTCAATTTCCTCTGGAAAAATATTTTTTCCGTTCTTTGTAACGATAACATTTTTTTTGCGTCCTGTAATATGCACAAATCCATTTTTGTCCATATAGCCTAGATCTCCTGTATGAAAATAACCATTTTCATCAAATACCTTTGAGGTTTCCTCTGACTGTTCGTAGTAACCAGACATCACACTTGGACCCTTAACAATTATTTCGCCTATATTATCTTCATTTGCATTGTCTATTCTTACATCAAGACCAGGCAGAGGCAATCCTGCTGCATCGTCCTTAAAATCCACGTCCCTATTCAAAGCTACAATAGGAGCACATTCTGTTAAGCCATATCCTTGAATAAATCCAATTCCAAATTCTCTGAAGCCTTTAGCAACCCGGGGGTCAATACCCGCAGCACCGCTTATGAATAGCCTTATACTGGTTCCGATATTTTCATATATTGATGAAAATATCTTATGCGTTATGTTTATTCCTGCTTTTCTCAGAATATTACTTAACTTTATGGCAAACTTCAGCTTTTTATCAAGACCATTGGATTGGGACTTGGCCCATATTTTTTTATACATGGACTCAAATACAAGTGGAACACCTAGTAATATTGTTACTTTTGATTCTTTTAAATTATTTGTTATATATCTTAATCCTTCACAAAAAGCAACTGTGCTTCCTCTATAAATCGGACATAAAAAACCGCAGGTACACTCATATGCGTGATGTATTGGAAGAATTGATAAAAATGTATCCTGTGGAGTTATATTTACCATAGAGCACATAGCCATCAAATTTTCGCAGATATTTTTATGAGATAATAGCACAGCCTTGGATTCTGAAGTCGTTGCTGATGTAAAAAGTATAACACTGGTATCTTCTGAATTTATTTGAAGAGATGAGTATTCATTTTTACTTTGAGATAATAATTCATACCCTTTTTTTACAAGTTTTGAGAAAGAAAAAATTTCATTATAGTCTTCTTTGGCGTCCATATCAATAAAATGTTCTACAAATCCTAATTGTGGCATTATCGATTCAATTACGCTTTTCTTCTTACCGGAAAATATTACAGCGCTTACTTTTGCTCTTGTAAGGCAGCTAACTATTTCAGCTTCAGGAAGTTCTTTATCAATAGGGACAACAATACCTAATCCATTGATAACTGAAAGGTATGAAGTACTCCATTCATACTTGTTTTCACCTATAATGGCGATTCTTTTATGAAGTAATCCTAAATTTAGTAATACTGTGCCAAAGGAATCAATGTCAGACCTGAATTGTTTGTAAGAGACAGGTATATATTCTGATTCATGAGAGGGTTTAAATAGAAAAGCGGCCTTTTCATTAAAAAGTTCTGTACTTGAATACAGCATATCTCTTAGATTATTTATTTCTCTCACTTCGTATAATGGAATTTTTTTCATAAGAAACCTCCAAATTTATGCTAATATAGTGTTTTATATACAATGCAAATAATCCTAATGTAAATTATTTCTTGTGTTCCATATATATATAACGCACAAAAGATTTTGCATTTTATTTTTGTGCGCTTATATTACCTAAAGCTCTTATAGCAAAAATTCAATTATTCATATGTCGTTTCATTTTTGCGATTTATATAGCTATTAATTTTCTGATTAAATTTTATCATTTATAAATGAATATATCAATAAATATGTCTGTTGTAAAATATATAAGTAAATGCAATTGTTGACTATTAATTTATTATATTTTAGAATTAAACTGTATATGTTATAGATAACGAACTATAAAGCTAAATTTATATAGCAGTTAGGTGTTAGATAATATAGATGTCGAACTACCTTTTAAAATTTAATTCTAGAGTTCGACATCTATAAGTTAAAAAAAGTTAGATTATGTTTCTTGACGAAGGACTTTAATAAATGATGTATTTTTTTTAGATATTAAGAATAGGAGTTATTATATGGCTTTTAAGGATTTACAGGATTTTATCAGGCATCTGGAAGAAAACCAATTGCTTAAAAGAATAAAAACAGAAGTCGACCCGGAACTTGAAATTACTGAGATTGCAGATAGGGTATCAAAGCAATATGGACCTGCTCTATTTTTTGAAAATGTTAAAGGATCAGAGTATCCGGTACTTATTAATGCAATGGGTACATATGAAAGAATGAGTATAGCTCTAGGTGTTAAAAAACTAGACGATATTGGAAATACTATTGAAGAATTTATTGATATGGCAAATTATATTGGAATGATGAATAAATTCAAATCACTACCGAAACTTACGAGGATGGCATCGGTATTCCCTATTAAACTTCCTACAAAGGGTGCATGCCAGCAGGTTATTGAACATGAACCTGATTTGTCAAAACTTCCGGTTTTAAAATGCTGGCCGAAAGATGCTGGAAGATTTTTTACTCTCCCATTGGTTATAACGAAGGATCCTAAAAGTGAAATACAAAATGTAGGAATGTATCGTTTGCAGGTATTTGACAAAGCTACTACGGGTATGCATTGGCATTTACATAAGGATGGAAGAGAAATATATGAGGAATATAAAAAAATCGGTGGGAAAATGCCAGTTTCGGTTGCTATTGGCTGCGATCCGGCTGTAACATATGCAGCTACAGCGCCTCTTCCTAAAATGATCGATGAGATGATGTTTGCCGGATTTTTAAGAAAAATGCCGGTAAAGCTGGTCAAATCTATTACAAATGATATATATGTTCCGGCTGACGCAGAATTTGTTTTGGAAGGATATGTAGATGTCAGCGAAGAACTTCGTTTAGAAGGACCTTTTGGGGATCACACAGGCTATTACTCCCTTGCGGATTATTATCCTGTTTTTCATATTACATGTATAACTCATAAGAAAAATCCAGTATATCCTACGACAGTTGTCGGGAAGCCCCCAATGGAGGATTGCTATATGGGGAAGGCAACAGAACGAATTTTTTTACCACTACTTAAAATGCAATTCCCGGAAATTGTAGATATCAATTTTCCATTGGAAGGTGTTTTTCATAATTGTATTATAGTTTCAATAAAAAAGCGCTATCCAGGGCATGCAAAGAAAATAATGAATAGTCTTTGGGGAATGGGACAAATGATGTATACGAAAATGATTATTGTCGTTGATGAGAATATTTCTCCAAGTGATATAAGTACTGTTGCATGGAAAGTCTTCAACAATATTGATGCGAAAAGAGATATTGTAATTTCAGAAGGTCCATTAGATGCACTTGACCATGCTTCAAGTCTTCCACACTATGGAAACAGAATGGGTATTGATGCAACTAAAAAATGGCCTGCTGAAGGACATAAAAGAGAGTGGCCGGATGACATTGAAATGAGTGATGACATAAAACAACTTGTGTCTGGAAAGTGGGCAGAATATGGTATTGAATAAACTTATTGATAAAGTATTAAAGAAAATAAAAGATTACGGAATACTTGTTATGTTTTCACATACTATATTTTCATTATCATTTGCATTAATTTCAATGCTTTTAGCTAGTTTCGGACATATATCAGTCTATAAAGTATTCTGGATATTGGTTGCTTTTATGGGTGCAAGAACTGGTGCGAATGCAATAAATAGAGTTATTGATGCTGAATTTGATGGAAAAAACCCGCGCACAGCCATTAGGCAATTGCCACAGGGGTTAATAAAAAAGAAAGAAGTTATCATTTTCTCTTCAATATGTTTTTTAATAATGATTTTTGCGGCGGCAATGCTTAATACATTATGTTTATTACTTTCGCCTATAGCTCTTTTTTTATTGATTTTTTATTCATATACAAAAAGATTTACATATCTTTGCCACTTAATATTGGGAATTACCTCTGCTGCTGCGCCTGTAGGTGCGTGGCTTGCAGTAACCGGTACTATTTCATGGGTTCCGTTATTTATGGGAGCAGCCAATACTTTATGGGTTGCAGGTTTTGATATTATTTACGGATCTCAGGATTATGATTTTGATAGAGCTAATGGTCTTCATTCTATACCCGTTAAATTTGGTGTCAAAAATGCATTGCATATAGCTGCTTTTTTTCACCTTATTACTTTATTGTTATTATTTTTTGTAGGTCAGCTTAGCGTTGAATTGGGTACAATTTATAATATAGGACTGGCTATGATTACTATTTTGTTTATAATAGAACATAGGATGGTTTCACCGGGTAATTTGACTAATGTAAAGATTGCTTCATATAGTATAAATCAACTGATCAGTGTGATTTTTCTAATATGTGGAGTTGTAGATGCGTTAGTATAGTTGAGAGTTGAGAGTTGAGAGTGAGACAGAAGAACCGTCCCCATGTCTCATTTTCAGGGGTATAGCGCTCCAAATAGCTAATTTAGTAGTATTGAAAGGAGTAGTATTGTGAAAAAAATAGTGATGGGCATTACTGGTGCCAGTGGAAGTGTATATTCTAAACGAATAATTGAAGTGCTTTTGGAGAAAGGTTATTATCTTCATATAATATGTACTGATAATGGAAAGAAAGTAATGAAATATGAAACTTCTATTGATATAGAGGAATGGGTAGGAGCATTAAAAAAAGAATATACCAATGTTAAATTAGAAAATATAAATGATATGTTTTCTAGTGTGGCAAGTGGTTCGTATAAGTATGATGCCGTACTAATTCTTCCGTGCTCTATGGGCACTTTGGCTGAGATAAGTAATGGTTATGCTAAAAACCTTCTGACTAGGGCAGCAGATGTAGCATTGAAGGAAAATAGAAAGTTGATTATTGTACCAAGAGAGACACCTTTAAATGCTATACACCTTGAAAATATGTTGAAGTTGTCAAGACTTGGTGTTACAATAATACCAGCTATGCCAGGATTTTATCATATACCAAAGACAATAGAGGAATTGGTTGACTTTGTAGTTGGAAAGATCTTGGACAACTTGTCTATTGAGAATGACTTATTTAAAAAATGGGAGGACTAGATTGTGAAAAAAATATTATCAATATTTATTGTGACATTATGTATATTTTCGTTAGCTGCCTGCTCTAAAACAGCAGATAATAAAAGTAATACTGTCAAACAGACGCTTACTATTGGGTTAATGCCTTCTGTGGATGCTATTCCGCTGATATTGGCAGATAAAAGAGGGTATATAAAAGAAAAGAATGTAAATGTGAAATATGAAATTTTTAAAAGTGCTAAGGACAGAGATGCTGCTTTTCAAGCTGGAAGCTTAGATGGAATTATTGGTGACCAGGTGGCTGTTTGTATTTATCAGAATGCTGGATTTGATGTTAAAATAGTAAGTTACACAAACTGTGATTTTATGCTTATAGCTGGTAAAGAATCGGGAATAAGAAATATTAGCGACATAGAGGGTAAAAGCGTAGCAATATCGGAGAAAACTATTATAGAATACACTTTGGACAAAATGCTTGATAAAAATAGTATTGACCCACAAAATATAATGAAATCTGCTGTTCCAGCTATTCCAACTAGGCTGGAAATGCTAAGAAATAATAAGGTAGATGTGGCACTTCTTCCAGAACCTTTTGCAACACTTGCATTAAAGAATGGAGGTACATTACTTGGTAAGGCAAGTGAAATAGGGCTTCGTCCAACTGTATTAGCATTTACACAAGAAGCAATAGATAAAAAAGGTAATGAAATAAGTGAGATTCTTAAAGCTTATGATGAGGCTGTTGAATATATAAACACTACACCTATTTCTGAGTATGAGGACATAGTGATATGTACTGTTGGTTATCCAGACGATATGAAAGGTAAGATTGTGTTGCCTAAATTTGAAAAGAGCGGCCTTCCAGCAGAGAATGAACTAAAGGATGCCATAAACTGGATTAACGCTAATGGGTTAAGTAAAAAAACGCTGATTCCTAAGGATTTAGTAACAGATGAGTTACGATAATGACATTACATTGAGTTATACCACGGGATAAATCCAACGGTTGCTAAAACTTTAAGTCCTCTAAAGAGGACTTAAAAAGTCATATTAAGTTCTATAGTAGGTTTCAACCGACTTGGTTTTCTAATAGCCGTGGGGTTTTAACCCCGTGGCGAAAGAGCTTTTATCGTAATTTATATAGATAATGGACGGAAAATATGAAAGTAAAAAGAAGATTAAAAACATTTATTCAAGGCTTTATTATTGTTAATATGTTGTGGTATTTTATAGCAGTTATTATGGATAAGAGAGTATTGCCAATACCTTTAACTGTGTATCTTAATATATCCCACTTATTTGGAGAAAAAATATATATTCATGTCTTGGCAAGCTTATATAGAGTTATTAGTGGATTAGGAATATCTTTGATTATAGGAATTTTATTAGGGTTAATTATGGCACACTCAAAAAATTGGAACAAGCTGCTTGGGCCTCTTGTTTACTTTACATATCCCATTCCTAAAACAGTATTATTACCGGTTATCATGATTTTATTTGGATTGGGAAACTGCTCTAAAATTATATTAATTGTTTTAATAGTGGTATTTCAAGTGATTGTAGCGGCAAGAGACGCTGTACTAAATATTTCAAAGGAAACATTTGAGATGGTACAAAGCTTTGGGGCTTCAAGATTTCAGATATTTGAACATATTACATTACCTGCTATATTACCTGAATTATTAACCAGCCTCAGGTTGTCTGTTGGAACAGCATTTTCCATACTTTTCTTTGCGGAAGCTTATGGTACTCATTATGGAATCGGTTACTATATTCTGGATGCATGGACCAGAATTGATTATATAAGTATGTATTCGGGAATTATTATTATAAGTTTATTGGGGTTTTTCCTATTTATTTTAATAGATATACTTGAAGAAACAATATGTAGATGGCGACAAGGAATTGGGTAGGAGGATTTTGATGAACAAAACATTTAACGGAAGAGAAATTGAACTCTTAGCACCAGTTGGTACTTTTGAGGACTTTAAAAAATTACTTTCAAGTGGTGCGGATGCTTTTTACATGGGCGGTAAAAATTTTAATATGCGGATGCATAGAAAAGAACATAATTTTACTGATGCAGAGTTAGAACAAGCAACTTATATAGCACATGAAAAAGGAAAAAAAGTATATATAACAGTTAATAACCTGATGAGTAGCGATGAAATGCAGCAATCAAAGGAATATTTGAAACACTTACAAAATATACAGCCAGATGCTTTAATAATTCAGGATTTTGGTTTGATAAAGCTTATAAAGGATGAAAATTTGGATTTGAATATGCACTTGAGTGTTATGTCCAATGTACATAATTTAGCTATGGTAAGAAAGGCACAGGGACTTGGAATTACAAGAATTGTTGCGTCAAGAGAATTAGCTCTGACTGATATAAAAAGCTTTGTAAAAGAAGTACCTGAAATGGAATACGAGTACTTTATTCATGGAGATATGTGCTCTGTACATGGCGCTCAATGTTATTATAGTGGTATGCTTTTGGGTAAAAGCAGTAATAGGGGATTGTGTTTGAAGCCATGTAGATGGCCTTTTGAAGCTGGAGGGGAAAAGAAGCGATATCTACTTGCCGCAAAAGATATTTGCCTTTTCAGGCATATTCCTGAATTGATTCTATCGGGCGTAAATTCCTTTAAAATTGAAGGAAGAATGAGGGGCAGTGAGCATTTGGTATCAATAATTGACCATTATAGGGAAGCTATTGATCGATATATTGAAGA
>CAYYEC010000030.1:0-15628 GCA_964470745.1 uncultured Eubacteriales bacterium
ATTTTACATCTATAAGTATTGAAATATACCCTTTGGAAAGCAATGAATATGAGGAGTTGATTAAAGAAGGGGTAGATGGTCTAACTATTTATCAAGAAGTATATAATGAAGAAACCTATGATAAGGTTCATTTAAGTGGTCCGAAAAAGGACCATAGATATAGGCTGGATGCTCCAGAAAGAGCATGTGATGTTGGTATGAGATCAGTAAATATAGGGTGCTTATTGGGATTGGACGATTGGAGGAAGGAGACTTTTTTTACTGGTTTACATGCAAACTATTTACAGAATAGATTTTTAGAAGCAGAGGTTGGCGTTTCACTTCCAAGAGTTAGGCCGCATGTTGGAGAATTTCAACCTAAAGAAATAATAAATGATATAAGTTTTGTTCAAATAATGTTAGCCTATAGATTGTTTATACCTCGAATCGGAATCAGCATTTCTACAAGAGAAAGCAAAGAATTTAGAGATAACCTTATAGGTATAGGAGCTACCAAAATGTCTGCCGGTGTGTCTACGGAAGTGGGAGGACATGCACTGGATGAAAAGAGTGAAGGTCAATTCAACATTTCTGATGGCAGGAGTGTTGATGAGATGAAAGAAATGATTTATAAGAAAGGCTATCAGCCGGTATTTAAAGATTGGCAATTAATTTAGGCTAGAGGCAATAGGTGATAGGCGATAGGAGGGAATACGCACCATTGCCCATAACCACTTGCCTATTGTCACGACGTAAGGGGTATTATTATGAATGACTTTGAGAAGGCAGTTGCTAAGTATATTGGGATTGACAATTTGAAAAAAATACAGCATGTTAAGGTAGGAATCGCAGGGGCTGGGGGATTAGGTTCTAATTGCGCTTTTAATTTGGTTAGGAGCGGTTTTAGAAAATTTAAAATTGTTGATTTTGACTACGTGGAATATTCAAATTTAGATAGACAATTCTTCTTTATTGACCAAGTTGGTATACCAAAAGTAGAAGCATTAAAAGTAAATCTTGAGAGAATTAATCCAGATATTGAAATTGCTGATGTGGTACAAAAAATAACTGAGGACAATATTCAGGACTCTTTTGAAGATTGCGACATTATAGTAGAAGCTTTTGATAAAGTGTTATATAAGAAAATGCTTGTTGAAAGCTACTATTCATCAGGAAAGTTTTTTGTTTCCGCATCTGGACTGGCTGGGTGGGGGAAGAGTGATGACATATGTGTCAAAAAAATTCATTCTAAATTCTATCTAGTTGGGGATTTGGTTTCTGAAGTCAGTAATGAAAAGCCTCCTATATCTCCACGTGTCAATATTGTTGCTGCAAAACAAGCTGATGTTATATTAAATTATGTTTTGGAGGGCTTGAATGAATAAATTGTATAGAATTGTTGATGCAAATGTAAACCGTATTTCTGAGGGATTAAGAGTACTTGAAGATTTAGCCAGATTTTATTATGATAATAAAACAATTTCTGAGACTCTAAAAATAATGAGACATGGTATACGAAAGTCTGTTATGGAATATATTTTTGAGTTTATTAGTGAGCGTGATTCATTAAATGATGTTGGATTTTCTTCTTCCATGGAATTAAAGATGGATAAGAAGGAAGACGTTGTTCAATTGATAACTGCTAATTTTAAAAGAATTCAGGAAGGATTAAGAACAATAGAAGAAACCCTTAAAATCCTTGGACATTATCAGCTTTCAAAGGAGTATGAAAAATATAGGTTTGAATGCTATGGTATTGAAAAAGAGTATTTTAAAATATGTACTGTTTTCAATAAGAAGCAAACTTTAGCTACAGATTTGTACTGTCTGACAGCAGAAGAATATTCTAACGGTAGAAACAATATCCAGGTAGTAAAAGCTATGATTGAATCAGGTATTAAGTTGATTCAATATAGGGAAAAGGACAAGAGTTTAAAGGACAAGTACAATGAGTGCCTGGCCATCAGAGAATTAACAAAGGAAGCGGATGTTACATTTATAGTAAACGATGATATTGACATTGCTATTATGGTTAAAGCAGATGGTGTGCACATAGGTCAGGATGATTTACCAATTGAAAATGTAAGAGAACTTATTGGCAATGAAATGATTTTAGGCGTTTCAACACATTCTCCAAGCCAGGCACAGGATGCAATAGAAAGAGGTGCTGACTATATCGGAGTGGGACCAATATATAAAACATATACTAAAAAGGATGTTTGTGAACCTGTAGGATTGGAATATCTTGATTATGTAGTTAAAAATCTAAATGTCCCTTTTGTAGCTATTGGTGGCATAAAACAACATAATGTAAATGAAGTAATATCACATGGTGCAAAATGCATTGCTATGGTAACTGAAATCGTAGGTGCAGAAAATATTAAAGAAAAAATAATTGAAATAAGAAAGCAAATTTCAAATAATCAGGAGGTTAAATAATGAATTATACAACACAAATGGATGCAGCAAGAAAAGGTATTGTAACTAGAGAAATGGAAGTAGTAGCCAAAAAAGAGTTAATTCATATTGATAAACTTATTAAATTAATTGCAGAAGGCAAAGTAATAATTCCTGCAAATAAAAACCATAAAAGCATTAGTGCTGAAGGTGTAGGTGAAGGTCTTAGGACAAAGATAAATGTCAATTTAGGCATATCTAAAGATTGCTGCAATTTTGATATCGAAATGGAAAAGGTTAGAAAAGCTATCGAACTTAAAGCAGAAGCAATAATGGATTTAAGTTCTTATGGAAAAACGCGTGAATTTAGGAGAAAATTAACAGACTATTCACCTGCCATGATTGGTACTGTGCCAATATATGATGCAGTAGGATTCTTAGAAAAGGATTTAAGAGAAATTACTGCTGAAGAATTTCTTAATGTGGTTGAAAAGCACGCTGAAGATGGTGTTGATTTCATGACAATTCATGCAGGTATAAATAAGGTTACAGCTGAGAAATTTAAAAAGAATCCCAGACTAACTAATATTGTTTCAAGAGGAGGAGCTCTTATTTTTTCATGGATGGAGCTAACAGGAAATGAAAACCCATTCTATGAGCATTTTGACAGAATACTTGATATCTTTGAAAAATATGATGTCACAATTAGCTTAGGTGATGCATGTAGACCAGGTAGTATAAATGACTCTACAGATGCTTCACAGGTTGAAGAATTGATTGTTTTAGGGGAATTAACAAAACGTGCCTGGGGGAAAAATGTTCAGGTTATGGTTGAAGGTCCCGGACATATGGCTATAAATGAAATAGCAGCAAATATGGTTCTTGAAAAAAGACTTTGCCATGGAGCTCCATTTTATGTTCTTGGACCAATAGTTACAGATGTTGCGCCAGGGTATGATCATATTACCAGTGCAATTGGTGGTGCAATTGCAGCTTCTCATGGAGCAGACTTTTTGTGCTATGTAACCCCGGCAGAGCATCTAAGGCTTCCTGATGTTGATGACATGAAGGAAGGAATTATTGCAGCAAAAATTGCTGCTCATGCTGCAGATATAGCAAAAGGAATTGAAGGGGCAAGAAATTGGGATAATAGAATGAGTGAGGCAAGAAAGAATTTGGATTGGAATAAAATGTTTGAGCTTGCCATTGATAATGAAAAACCTAGAAAATATCGTGAAAGTTCTATACCTGAGCATGAAGATACATGTACTATGTGCGGCAAAATGTGTGCAGTACGTAATATGAATAAGGTGATGAAGGGTGAAGATGTTAATATTTTATAAAAATAATTGACAATTTGGACTCTATAATTGATAATTGGTTATAAAGGCAATGGGTGATGAGCAATGAGCCATGGGGAATAAATTTTTATATCCTATTGCTCATTGCCCATTACCTATTGCCACATTTTATCATAGGAGGAGTAGCATGTTGTATCCATTGAAGTTTAAACCTTTTTATAAAGATTACATATGGGGTGGAAGAAATTTAGAGAAATTTGGTAAAGAATTACCTGATGGTATAGTAGCTGAGAGTTGGGAAATTTCTACTCATCCGGATGGATTAAGCATTGTTGATAATGGAGAGTTCAAAGGAACATCTTTAGCTGATTTTGTAAAAAAATATGGCAGAGAAATTGTAGGAAAGTCTTTAAGCCAAGATGCTGTGGATAAATTTCCACTATTAGTTAAGTTTATTGATGCTAATGATAAGCTGTCAGTTCAAGTTCATCCAAAGGATGAATATGCAAGAATTCATGAAAATGGCGAATTGGGTAAAAATGAAATGTGGTATATTATTTCAGCAAAACCAGGAGCAAAATTGATTTATGATGTCTCTAAAGGAACTACAAAGGATAATTTTGCTAAAGCTGTAGAAGAAAACAATATAGAAAGCTGTTTAAATTATATTGATGTTTTTGAAGGAGATGTATTAAATATACCTGCCGGGCTTTTACATGCAATAGGTGAAGGTATAGTAATAGCAGAAATTCAGCAAAATTCAAATACAACATATAGAGTTTTTGACTATAATCGTAAAGATGCACAGGGGAATCAAAGGCCTCTACATATTGAAAAATCTCTTGACGTCATTGATTTTAGTGAAAAAGATAGTGCAAAAAGTGAAGGAATTAAAGTAAAAGTTGGAGAAGATTCAACTAAAACTTATAAAATTGCAAATAAATATTTTAGCATAGAAGTTTATGATATAAATGGAGAAGTTAATGAAATTGCTGATGGGAATAAATTTTTTATATATGTTTTTATAAAAGGGGAAGCTGAAATTGAGTTTGATGGTAAATATGAAAGAGTTAAAACAGGTCAATCCGTTTTGATTCCTGCAAGTATGGGGGAGTATAAGCTTAATGGGAATTTTAAGGCTTTAAAAGCATATGTACCCGATATAGAGAAGGATGTTATTGAACCGCTTCGAGATTTGGGATTTTCTAAGGAAGAGATAACTGAAAATGTAAGTGGATTAAAATAATAGTAAGTTAAAAAAGTGCTTTTATAAAGGCACTTTTTTTATTTGCAATTAAAGGATTTTATGAAAAAACATCGAATATAAAATTATGAACGGAAAAATAAAAATAGAGGATGAAATTATGTATACATTAAATATACAAAATGATGTTGTATATTTTAAAGATATTAGAGTAGACCACTTGCCAAAGATACTTAATTGGTACAATGAAGTAGATGATTTTAAATATGCCACAGGGATTGATTCTCCATTTACATTACAGATGTTGAATCAGAAATATGCAGAGGTAGCAATTTCAAAGAATGAATTTTTTGTAGGCATTTATGCCAAAGAAAATACAAAAATGATTGGCCTTTTAAAGGGAAGATTAAAGTTTAGAAATAAAGATGCTGTATGGATTAGTTCACTTGTTGTTGATCCAATGTTTCAAAATCATTCTTTTGGGACAGAATCAATTAACCTTTTATTAGAGTATTTAAAAATAAACAACAAGATTAAGTATGCGTATTTATCTGTTGTAGAAGAGAATACTAGAGGAAAAAATTTTTGGATTAAATTAGATTTTAAGGAATTAAAAAGAATAGAAAATTATTTTAGATTGCATGAGAAGCAACAGGATGTTATTATTATGTATAAAAGGATATAATGAACAATATGGGTTTTATATACATAAATATATATTATTAAGGGATAGTTAAAATATAGTTTTATTTATATTTTAATCACCCTATATATGTTGTAACAAAGATTTTTCATGGAAGAATTATGCAACATATGAATTAGATGTGACCTGAAACATAATTTCAGTAAAGCATACAGGTCAGAAATATATGAAGTACATTTTTAATATTTGAAAAATTATAAATAAGATATGTTAAAAAGTACTGGAATATGATTTTGCAATATTTGAATTAGTAATGTAAAAGGTTTATTGCAAAACATATAAGTGGAGGATGTTTTTATGAAATATATAAAAAATATAGTAATTTTATTACTGATATTGCTTATTGGAGGATTAAATATATTTATCAGTTTTGCAGATGAAAATAAGTATGGTACTGTTACTGCAAGTGAACTAAATATCAGGTCAGGACCTTCCATATCAGATGATGTCATAAAAGAGCTTCAGTACGGGACCGAGGTTGAAATAATTTCTGCTTCAGATTATTGGTATAATATTAAAATGGGCGATATTATGGGCTGGGCGTACAAAAAATATATTAAAGAAAAAAATATAAGTGTTAAGGCAAGAGTTGTTGCAAGTAAGGTAAATTTAAGATCCGATTCAACTCTAGATGCAAAAATAATCACAATGATTAATAAAGGTGAAGTTGCAGATGTTTTAAATGTAGTTGAGAATTGGGTAAACGTAAAACTGGAAAATGGAAACAGTGGATGGGTTTATAAGACCCTTGTGAGTATTGAAGACGGAATTGTTTCAAGAGGGGAAACAAATGAAAATGTCACTCTTAATGAAGAAAACAAGGATTTAAGAATTAAGATAGTTGAATTTGCTAAAAATCTTCAAGGGGTAAAATATGTTTATGGTGGTACAACCCCAAAAGGTTTTGATTGTTCTGGTTTTGTAAAATATGTTTATAACAATTTCGATATAAAGATTAACAGAGTAGCCGCAGATCAGGCAGTACAAGGTACTTCTGTTAAAAAATCAAATTTATTGCCTGGTGACCTGGTGTTCTTTGATACAAATGGAGGACATAACTACATTAATCATGTTGGAATATATATAGGTGGTGGCAATTTTATCCATGCATCTTCAGGCAGTAAAGCTCATAAGGTAGTTATAAGTGAGTTGGATAGCAGTTTTTATAAGGATTCCTATATGACAGGAAGAAGATTTATAGATTAATTACAATAAAATTGCAAACTATTATTATAGGCTTATATTTGAAAAAATGCTTGGGGGAAAAATGAGGCGTCCACTATGTTTATTTTGTATTGCTTTAATAATTGGTATTATCTTTTCAAATTATTTTAGTTCTTTTTTTATTATATGCTTGTCAATTTCCTTTATTCTTATTGCTATTAGTGCCTTTCAGAGAAAAATATCAAAAATTAATTTTTATATTTTAATTGGAGTTGTTCTTTTTTATTCTTTAGGAGCGTTTCAAGTATATTATTTTAATAATATAAAAATAAATGAATTATCAGATTATACTGATAAACCAGTTGAGATACATGGATATGTCTATAGTTTACCGGAAATTAAAGATGATAAAGTTATATATAGAATATCTACTCAATGGATAAAGAATAAAGGTGAAAGCCATAAAATTAAATCTATAATTCTTTTAACAACACTAAAAGATAAAAATTTAAAAATTATTGATTATGGAAGTCAAGTTATTGTAAAGGGAAAATTAAATATCCCGAGGGGGCAGACAAATCCAATGGGCTTTGATTATCGTAAATATTTAGCTCAAAATGGTATTTCTGCTACAGTATTTGCTCGATATTATAATATTTCAATTGAAGAGGGGATAAATGAAAATATACTTGTAAAAACAGGCTTTTTAATTAGAGAAAGAATTGTTAATGTTATTAAAGCCAGTCTGCCACAGCAGCAAGCCGGACTACTAAATGGGATGTTAATAGGGTATAGGAAGGATTTGAGTGATGAAGTAGAGAAAGCCTTTAGTGATGCAGGGCTAACTCATATTATGGCAGTTTCTGGAGCTAATATTGCATTTATTGTTTCGCCATTAGTTTTTTTATTTAAGAAATTAAAAATTAAACGTCTATTTGCAAATCTTATTATTATTTTTATTCTTATTTTATTTGTCTTTGTCACGGGATTTGAGCCTAGTGTGCTTCGAGCTGTTATTATGGGAATTGTTATACTGGCCGGACAAATAATTAGAAGGGATACAGATATTTATACCTCTATTTCGTTTGCTGCAATTCTTCTATTAGTAATGAATCCATTAAATCTGTTTAATATAGGTTTTCAATTATCTTTTGGAGCTACTCTATCTTTAGTTCTATTTTATAAGAATATAAAAAACAAAATAAGTATTAAATACTTACCTAAATTTTTATCTGACACCATAGCAGCTACATTGGCAGCACAGGTAGGAGTTCTGCCTATAACTGTTTATTTTTTTAATAAGGTTTCGGTAATATCCATAATATCAAATATAATTGTAGTTCCAATAACGGAATTAATAACTATTATAGGTTCTTTAATGGCTGTACTTGGACAGATTAATATTTTGTTTTCACAAGTATTGGGATATATAAATCTGGTATTCCTAAGTTTCGTATTATACGTTACTAAAATAACTTCAGAGATACCTTTTGCAACAATTCAATTAACTACACCAAGCATTCTATTAATAATTATATACTATATAGGAGTATTATTTTTTCTATGGTATAAACCTGCAAAGAGAGTAGCTATACAAAAAGAATATTATTTTGCAGTAATAGCTTTACTTATATTGATTATTTCAATAAGATTAGTACTCCCAGGAAACCTTGAGGTTGTTTTTTTAGATGTTGGTCAGGGTGACTCGGCTTTAATTAAGACGGAAAGAGGGAAGACCGTACTAATAGATGGCGGTGGTTATGAAAGTAATACAGATTCTCAGCAGAATAGTATTGGTGATACATTAATTATACCTTTTTTATTGGATTATGGAGTGACAAAAATTGATTTGGTAGTGGCAACTCATGGTCATGAAGACCATATTCAAGGATTAATACCAGTAATCAGAGACTTAAATGTTAAAAATATTATTTTACCGAGTGTTTTAGACAAATCTGAGTTTAACCCAGTGATTGAATTAGCGGGAAAGAAAAAAATAAATTTAACATTTTGTAAAAAAAATGATAAAATTTCATTAGATAAAAACACATATTTTGATATTATTCATCCTACTGAAGATTTTGATAATGAGGAGTATAATACTAACAATGGTTCTTTGACTATGAGGCTTATTTATAAAAATACCGGTATATTATTTACTGGCGATATAGAGAAAGAAGCAGAAGAAATGATTTTAAATGAAGGAATAGACGTTTCTGCTGATGTAATTAAAATTGCACATCATGGTTCAGATACTTCAAGTACAATGGAATTTTTAAAGTCTGTGAATCCTTCAAGTTCTATAATAAGCGTAGGTGAAAATAATAACTTTGGACATCCTTCTAAAGTTACATTGGAGAATTTGGAGAAGTTGGGGATAAAAATTTTTAGAACTGATGAAAATGGAGCAATTCTGCTTAGAAGTAATGGCAAAAAGATAAGATTATATAGCACAGTGAATTGATTTTTCTATTAATAAGAAGTATATTATATAAATAACTAACAATAAAATTAAATTTATCAAAAAGGTTATGTGTTAGATAATATAGATGTGGAACTACATTTTAAAAATTGCTTATAGAGTTCGACATCCATAAGTAATTTGCTATTTTAGAATTCTAGAGGTGAAAACTTGAGTATAGACATTTTAAAGAAAGATATAAAAAGTAAAGATATAAAAAACTTGTATTTATTTTATGGAGAAGAAGAGTACCTAAAAAGTTTTTATCTAAACAGCATAGAGAATATGATTTTAGATGAAAGCCTGAAGACTATGAACAAAATAGTTCTGGAAGGAAAAGTTGATTATTTAAATATAATAGATAATATGGAAACCTTTCCTGTTTTTTCGGACAAAAAGCTGGTAATCATTAAGAATTCAGGTTTGTTTAAGACTTCTGGTAAAAGTAAGAAGAATTCAAAAGGAGATGATTTATGCTCTTATCTTGAGAATATACCTTCATATACATGCGTAGTTTTTTATGAAAATGAAATTGATATGCGTTCAAAACTATATAAATCTGTAAAAAAATATGGCAGTGTTGTTGAGTTTACACATCAAAAACCAGAAGAATTAGTCAAATGGGTTATGAAGGTTTCCAGATCTTATGGAAAACAAATTGATTTTTCTACAGCCTCTCAATTAGTCGATAGCTGTGAAGCTGGAATGAATGAGATATTAAACGAGGTTAACAAACTTATTTTATTTGTTGGGGAAAGAAACATCATAACAAGTGAAGATGTGAATCAAAGCTGTATAAAGTCTATAAAGGTAAAAATATTTGAATTGACAGATGCCATAGGCGAAAGAAATAAGGCAAAGGCTTTAAAGCTTCTTGATGAGATGATATCTTTAAAGGAACCTATTCCAAAAATTATTTTTATGATTAATAGGCAATTAAGACAAATATTACAGATGAAATTATTACAAAACAATGGAATGAATATGAAAGACATTGCATCTAAAATAGGTGTAGCTTCATTTGCTGCTAACAAAATTTCAAGTCAGGCAAGGTTTTTTACAGTTGAAAAATTAAGTAGTGTTTTAAAAGAAAGTTTGAATTTTGATTTACAAATAAAGACGGGAAGAATAAAAGACAGGATTGCGGTTGAGCTATTGATAGCAGAACTGTCTAAGTAAAAGAATCAAATAAAAAAAACGTACAATTGTACGTTTTTATTTATTTGAATTTGCAACATTTAAATACTTAGTTAATCTTGATTTTTTTCTCGCAGCGGTGTTCTTATGTATTATATTACCTTTCGCTGCTATATCTATCGCCTTGTATGCTTTCTTTAACAATTCGCTAGCTGAATCATCATTGTTTGCAACAGCTTCCTTAAACTTTCTGATAGAAGACTTCAAAATAGATTTTTTAACTGTATTTTGTAGGGTCTTAGTTTTAATGACCTTTACTCTCTTCATTGCGGATTTAATATTTGGCAAAACCTTCACCTCCTGCGATTTTTTCAACAAAAAATATATTATCATGAAAGATAATAAAATGCAAGGTTTTTTGTTAAATGAATTGAAAATATTTTATTTGGCAAAATAATATCGAATAATTCAATATTATTTTACTAAAAAAAACTCGTGAGTATCAAGCCCACTTGTTTTTGCTTCTTTCATTTTATTCCAAGAAGCCAAATATAATATAAAATTATCAGAAAGGACTGATGTTATGAATTATAAAAGAAATGTTAGAACTGACCTGGCCCTTGAAGCACATGAGTTGAATTCACAGAACAATCCTCCTAATGTTATGCAAAATAATAATCAATCTGGTGGCGGAGTTGAAGTTGTAAATGATGGGAATGAAGATATAAAGATAACCAGGGTTAAAATCACTTCACCTGAAGGAGAACAATCAATTGGTAAACCCATGGGGAATTATATTACTCTTGAGGTCAGCAGATTAAAAGAAAACGATCAGAAGATTTATGAGGATACTTGTAAAGCTATGGCAAAAGAACTTACCTCCATTATTAAACTTGAGAAGAATGCTACTGTTTTAGTAGTAGGACTAGGAAACTGGAATATTACCCCTGATGCATTAGGCCCAAAGGTAGTATCCAGTATGATGGTTACAAGACATTTATTGGAATATGTTCCTGATCAAGTAGATGAAGGAGTAAGGCCTGTATGCTCTATTTCACCTGGGGTTCTTGGGATTACGGGAATAGAAACAAGTGAGATAGTTAAAGGGGTAGTAGATAAAGTCAAACCTAGCCTGATAATTGCTATTGATGCTCTTGCTTCAAGGAGAATGGATAGGATAAGCACAACAATACAAATTGCAGATACTGGAATTTCACCTGGCTCGGGTGTTGGTAATAAGCGAAAAGAACTATCAGCTAATACTCTTGGTATACCTGTTATAGCGATTGGAGTTCCTACTGTTGTTGATGCCGCTACTATGGCCAATGATACGATTGATCTTGTTATGGACAGTATGATACAGCAGGCCAAAGAGGGTACAGAGTTTTACAATATGATTAATAATATTGATAGAGGAGAAAAATATCAACTTATACAGGAAGTTCTAAATCCATATATAGGCAATTTGATAGTAACTCCAAAAGAAATAGATGAGATTATTGTAAAGATTTCAAAGGTTGTAGCTAATGGCATAAATATAGCATTACATGAAGGAATAACGTTAGATGATGTAAACAGATATGTTCAGTAAGGAATTAAAAATTTAATATCTATGTATATAATTTCATCTTTATAATAGACCTTTTTTATAGTATTATTAAAAGGGTCTTTTATTTTATAGTAAAGGTGATATTTAAATGTCAAAAAAATATAGTATTCATATAAAGAAACTTTTTCAGCTTGTAGATTTTCAATTGTATTTAAAAGCTACAGCTATTATTACGGTTTGTGCTATTATAGTATTTATTCTAGTGTCTATTTATTCTTTAAAAGATAAAAGTTTATTTTCTAATACCGAAGCTATTGAAGTAGGAAATTTAAATGATGGAGAAGATTCTTTAGTTGTGCGAAATGCAGAATCAGCTTATGATACAGATAGTAAAGAATCTATTAAACGAGGACCTCAGGAGGTATTAATTGTAGTTGATCCGGGACATGGTGGTCGGGATGAAGGAACTAGATATGGAAATCTGAAGGAGAAGGATGTTAATTTAGATATTTCTTTAAAATTAGCTAAGTTAATAAAAAATAAGGGATATAAATATTTATTGACAAGGGATAAAGATGTTGCTTTAGATGAAATACTATCAAAGGATTTGGAAAAAAGGTGGCAGCTTGCAAATAATAAGGGTGCTACTTTATTTATTAGTATTCACAACAATTATTTGGAGAATGATAGCAAATATAAGGGTACAGAGACATTATATTGACCACCAGTATATAGACAATATGACATGATGGATGGAAAAAAATTTGCAAAAATAGTGCAAAAAGAACTTGTAAGTACTTTAGGAATGGCTGATAATGGAATTATATCAAGACCTAATTTAGCTGTTCTTCATAATACAAAAATGCCCGCTGTATTAGCTGAAATAGGCTATTTTTCAAATGCATCAGATAGAGCAAAATTGGCATCAACTGAATTTAGAGAGAACGCGGCAAAGGCTTTATTTAGAGCAATCGAAAAGGCACTTGAAGAAATGAAAGTATATAAAGAAGATGGAAAGTGGATGGTGAAGTAGTTGGAGTTGAGAATTAAGAATTAAGGTTAAGCTTGAGGTTGAGAGTTATAGAGTTCTGTCGATGGGAAATAGAGATAAGAACTAAAGACTAAGAAGCGATAACAAATAAGTAAAACACTGGAGGAACGAAAGAGTGAGTGTAGAAAAAAGAGTAATAGAATTAAGAAAATTGATTGAATTTCATAATCAGAAATATTATGTTGAAGATAATCCTCAAATAAGTGATTTTGAGTATGACAGGCTTTATCGGGAATTGGAGGATTTAGAAAGTCAGAGGCAAGATTTGATTACTCCCGATTCTCCTACACAAAGAGTGGGTGGACAACCTTTAGAAGGGTTTAACAAGGTAGTGCATGAAATAAGAATGCAAAGCTTGATGGATGTATTTAGCTTTGAAGAATTGATATCCTTTGACAAAAGGGTAAGGGAAGCTCTTGGAGGTCAGCCTGAATATGTGGTTGAAAAAAAGATTGATGGTTTATCAGTTTCTTTAGAATATCAGAATGGGCTGCTAAGCTGCGGGTCAACAAGAGGTGATGGGTACATAGGTGAAGATGTTACACAAAATTTAAAAACAATTAAATCAATTCCATTAAGACTATCTAAAGAAGAATTAGGACTTCTTGAGGTTAGGGGAGAGGTTTTTATAGCTAAAAATGATTTTTTAGCTATAAATGAGGAGCAAGAGGAATCTGGGTTACCTCTTTTTGCCAATCCAAGAAACGCAGCTGCGGGGTCTTTAAGACAGCTTGATTCTAAGATAACAGCTAAAAGAAAACTGGACATCTATGTCTTTAATATTCAAAGAATAGCAGGTCAAGAATTTAAAACACATTCTGAGACTCTTGAATTTTTGAAGAGTCTAGGGTTTAAGACAAGTCCTTTATATAAGGTTTGCAAAAATATAGATGAGGTTATAGAAGAAATCAAAAGTATTGAAGAAAACCGAGGTGAATTTTCCTTTGAAATAGATGGTGCAGTTATCAAGGTTAATTCATTGGATCAACGAGATATACTGGGAAGCACGACTAAAGCTCCAAAGTGGGCTGTTGCCTATAAATATCCTGCAGAAAAGAAACAGACTATTATTAAAGATATATGGACCAATGTTGGCAGGACCGGAGTATTGACTCCAAATGCGATATTAGAGCCTGTAAGATTGGCTGGAACTACTGTTGGCAGAGCAACTCTACATAATATGGATTACATAAAAGATAAAGACATAAGAATCGGGGATACAGTTTGGGTACAAAAGGCCGGTGATATCATTCCGGAAGTAGTTGAGGTTGTTTTTGAAAAACGTACAGGTGAAGAGCAGGAATTTGAAATGGACAGGATGTGTCCTAAATGCGGCTCAGAGGTGGTTAGAGAAGAAGGGGAAGCAGCGTATAGATGTACAGGGATAGAATGCCCTGCAAAGCTTTTTAGAAGCATTGTACACTTTGCATCTAGGGATGCTATGAATATTGATGGTCTTGGACCTGCTATTATAGAAACCTTAATGGATAAAGGCCTGGTAAAAGATATTGCAGATTTATATTATCTTAAAGATAATGTAGAAGAAATAGTACAAATTGAAAGAATGGGTGAAAAATCTACAGATAATCTTTTGAAATCAATAGAAAAGTCAAAGAAGAATAATATTGACAGGTTGATATTTGGTTTTGGTATAAGACATATAGGACTAAGAGCAGCACAGCTTTTAAGCAGTAATTTTGTGTCTATGGATGAATTATTCAAGGCTGAATATGAAGATATAATAAAAATAGATGAGTTTGGAGGGAAAATGGCTGAAAGCTTGATTGTATTCTTCAAGCAGGAGCAGACTCATCATTTGATTGAAAAGCTAAGAAGAGCAGGAGTTAACCTTAAAAGTTCAGGCAAAAAGCAATTAGTAGATAATAGATTTGAGGGTAAGACATTTGTTTTAACAGGTACACTTCCGACTTACAGCAGAAATGATGCAAAGAAAATAATTGAAAGTTATGGTGGAAAGGTCTCTGGAAGCGTGTCAAAGAAAACTGATTTTGTTCTTGCAGGGGAAGAAGCAGGAAGTAAATTGGATAAGGCAAATGCCTTGGGGATTGCAATTATTAGTGAAGAAGATCTGATTAACATGATAATGTAGAATTGAAGCCACTGATACTGGTGGACTTAGTTTTTAGAGAAAACTAAGGTCATGACTGTGTAGTGCGTATTGGAGTCTTAATTGATTAGCATTAAAGTAGATTTTGAAAATTTCAAAACTAAAATGAAAAAATTGAAGAATGAAGTAGCAGCATTATTTTTGGCATATAAAAGATCTGACGTACCCTGGTATGCAAAAATGCTTGCAATTATAATTGTTGCCTATGCATTAAGTCCAATTGATTTTATTCCAGATTTTATTCCTATTCTAGGATATTTAGATGATTTAATATTAATACCCTTGGGAATTTCACTTGCAATAAAACTTATTCCATCTGAAATATTAGATGAATGCCGTAATGAAGCGAAAGACCTTTTTAAGGATGGTAAGCCGAAAAACTATATTGCAGCAATTATGATAGTTTTTATCTGGATATTAATTGTTGTTACAATAATATCTAAGATGTTTTAATAACAATAGGATCTTAAATACTCTTAAAAAAAGTAGAAATGAAAATTAAAGGAAAAAAGGAATTAACACTTGATGAAAGAGGAATGTTGGCAGCTTACGAT
>CAYYEC010000031.1:0-3410 GCA_964470745.1 uncultured Eubacteriales bacterium
TAGATGGAGGAATTATGATATGGGAGAAGCAATTATAGGTTTAAAAAGAACACAAAAATGTGCGGAACTTGGTGTAGCTAATATTGGAGAGAAGGTTACGCTTATGGGCTGGGCGCACAAAAGAAGAGATCTTGGGGGAGTAATCTTTATCGATTTAAGAGATATAAGTGGAGTAATCCAGATTGTATTTAATAGTGAATTTGATGAAGAGCTATTACAAAAAGCAGAACAAATTAGAAATGAGTATGTATTGTCGGTTGTTGGAGAAGTAATTAGGAGAGACTCTGAAACAGTAAATTCAAAAATTAAAACTGGTGAAATAGAAGTTGTTGTATCAGAACTAAGGATATTAAATGAATCTGAAACTCCTCCGGTTTATATTGAAGAAGATTCAGATGTAAATGAAGCAGTAAGATTAAAATATAGATATTTGGATTTAAGAAGACCTGATATGCAACGGAATCTATTACTAAGACATAAGGTTACAAAGATTGCCAGGGATTATTATGATTCAAATGGATTTTTAGAAATTGAAACTCCCATGTTAACAAAAAGTACTCCGGAAGGGGCAAGAGATTATTTAGTTCCCAGTAGAGTACATCCGGAGAAATTCTATGCGTTACCACAGTCACCACAGTTATTTAAACAATTATTAATGGTATCAGGTTTTGATAGATATTTCCAAATAGTTAAATGTTTTAGAGATGAAGATTTAAGAGCTGACAGACAGCCGGAATTTACACAAATTGATGTGGAGATGTCCTTTGTAAATGCTGATGATGTTATGAGAATAAATGAAGGTCTAATAAAAAGAGTATTTAATGAAGCATTAGATGTTGAGATTAAAGAAGATTTTATTAGAATGCCTTATCAGGAAGCTATGGATAGATTTGGTTCTGACAAACCTGATATTAGATTTGCTTTGGAACTGGTTAATCTTTCTGATTTAGTTCAAAATTGTGGATTCAAAGTTTTTGCAGATGCCGTTAAAAATGGAGGCAGCGTTAGAGCAATAAATGCAAAAGGCTGCGGTGCTAAGTTTGCGAGAAGAGAAATTGATAGTCTTATTGATTTCGTAAAGATATATAAAGCAAAAGGAATGGCTTGGATAGCTGTAGAAGAAGATGGATTAAAATCTGCTATTACTAAATTCTTAAGCGAAGAAGAGGTTCAGAGTATATTGGATAGAATGCAGGCTGAACCTGGAGATTTAATATGTTTTATTGCTGATAAGAATGAGATAGTGTATGATGCATTGGGGCAATTAAGACTTGAACTTGCCAGAAAGCTTAATTTATTGGATAATACAAAATATAAATTTCTTTGGGTTACAGAATTTCCTCTTCTTGAATATGATGCGGATGAAAAACGCTGGGTAGCTAAGCATCATCCATTTACATCTCCAATGGATGAGGATTTGGAATATCTGGATAGTGACCCGGGAAAAGTTCGTGCAAAAGCTTATGATATTATATTAAATGGGGTTGAACTTGGTGGTGGAAGTATAAGAATCCATGACAAAGCTATCCAAGGAAAGATGTTTAATCTTTTAGGTTTCACAGATGAACAGGCTAAAGATAGATTTGGGTTTTTACTGGATGCATTCAAATATGGAACACCTCCACATGGCGGAATAGCATATGGATTAGACAGATTAATTATGTTGATGGCCGGTAAAAATAGTATAAGAGACGTTATTGCCTTCCCCAAAGTGCAAAATGCTTCATGTCTAATGACTAACGCACCGGACTTTGTTGAACAAAAACAATTAAAAGAATTGCATATTAAATGTGATATATAATTGCACTTACTGTGCAAGGTATTACATATCTGTCCGGAATAAGACATGGGGACGGTTCCTCAGTTTCACGAAAAACATGTGAGACAGACGAACCGTCCCCAAGTCTCATTCCTGCTTTAATGCTTAAATACATATATATATAATAAAATAAATAAATCAGAAATTTGAGGTGTTAATGATGAATAATAATTCAACTTTAAAGGAAATAGGAGATTGGCTGTTGCATATTATTATTGCTGTTGCCATAGCATTTATTATAATTAAATTTGTTGCTCAAATAACTTATGTTAGCGGAAGTTCCATGCTGCCTACACTTCAAAATGGTAATATGCTTATAGTAGAGAAATTTACCCCTAGATTTGGTATTTTAGAAAAAGATGATATTGTAATTTTAGATGTTCCGGAGTATTTAGAAGGCAATAAAGAATATATTATAAAAAGAGTAATTGCTGTTGAAAATGATATTGTTAATATTAAAGATGGAAAAGTCTATGTGAATGATACCCAAATACAGGAAGACTATATAAATGGTAATCATACTGATGTAGTAAAAGAAGAATTTAATAATTATAGGGTACCAAAAGGTGAGATATTTGTATTAGGAGACAATAGATTACCGGGAGCAAGTAAAGATAGCAGAGTAATTGGGTCTGTAAATATAAAAAAAGTAGGTGGAAGAGCATTTTTTAGAATATTTCCAATTAAAGAAATGGGAGTGATTAAATAAACAATACAAAATTTAACTTTTAATCAATAATTTTTAGTTGTAAGTATTATTAATTTAGTTTAAAATTGAAGTAGTGGAATTTGAAAAATTTATATAGTTTTCAAATTAAATTATATATTATTTATAAAGTAATATATGGACGTTGGATGTAATGAAAAGGGGGGGAATGCAGTTGTTTATTATAGAAACACTGCATTAATTATGAAAAAATTGTTGCATTTGGGATTAGATGTAGGTTCCACTACAGTTAAACTGGTAGTTTTAGATAAAAACTTTAAAATAGTATATGAAAAGTATCAAAGACATTTTTCTGATATTAAAAAAACAATTATTAATATAGTAATGGAAGCATATAATAATTTTCCCACTGATAACATAACAGCTACTGTTACAGGTTCGGGTGGAATATCTGTTTCACAATGGCTTGACTTACCATTTGCTCAGGAAGTTATAGCAAGCTCAAGTGCCGTTGAGGAATTTATACCGGAAACAGATGTTGTTATTGAGCTAGGTGGAGAAGATGCCAAGATAACTTATTTTGATGGTGGGATCGAGCAAAGAATGAATGGTACCTGTGCAGGAGGTACAGGAGCATTTATTGACCAGATGTCTTCTCTACTAAAAACAGATGCTGCTGGACTTAATGAGCTAGCGAAAAGCTTTAATGTAATATATCCTATTGCTGCGAGATGTGGTGTTTTCGCCAAGACTGATATACAGCCACTTCTAAATGAGGGAGCAGCTAAAGAAGATATTGCAGCTTCAATTTTTCAATCTGTAGTTAATCAAACTATTAGTGGGCTTGCTTGTGGTAAACCTATTAGAGGAAATGTTGCATTTTTAGGAGGTCCTCTTAATTTTTTATCTGAGCTTAGACAAAGG
>CAYYEC010000031.1:3420-11914 GCA_964470745.1 uncultured Eubacteriales bacterium
AAAATCAGGTGGTTTTTCCAAATTATTCCCAGCTTTTTGTTGCTATTGGTGCTGCACTTATATCAAGAAAAGAAAAAGCAATAGCCTTTGAATTATTGAAAGAAAGACTTCCTGTTTTAAATCAGGTTGTTGTTCATGAGGTTGAAAGACTTAGACCTCTATTCAAAGATGAAAATGAATTGAATAATTTTATTAATAGACATAAAAATAGCATAGTGGTAAGAAAAGACTTTAAATCCTTTAAGGGAGACTGCTTTTTAGGTATTGATGCCGGTTCTACAACTACAAAAGCAGTAGTTATAGATAAGGGTGGAGCCTTGTTATATTCGTTTTATGGAAGTAATGAGGGTAATCCAATAAAGTCAGCAGTAAATATTTTGAAAGAAATATATAGTATTATTCCAAAAGAGGCTAAAATAGTAAATTCAGCAGTGACTGGTTACGGGGAAGCTCTGTTGAAAACTGCTTTATCTATGGATATAGGAGAAATTGAAACCTTTGCTCATTATAAGGCTGCGGATAAATTTCTGCCGGGAGTTGACTTCATTCTTGATATCGGTGGACAGGATATGAAGTGTCTTCAAATTAGAAATGGTGTAATAGATAGTATTATGCTAAATGAAGCTTGTTCATCAGGTTGCGGCTCATTTATAGAGACTTTTGCCCATTCATTGAATATGGATGTATCTCAATTTGCAAAAGCGGCTTTAGATGCAAAAAAACCTGTAGATTTAGGCTCAAGATGTACTGTATTTATGAATTCCAGGGTAAAGCAGGCCCAAAAGGAAGGTGCTTCTGTTGGAGATATTTCAGCAGGTCTGTCTTATTCTGTAATAAAGAATGCTCTCCAGAAGGTTATTAAGATAAGAGACCCAAAAGCAATGGGAGAGAAAATTATTGTTCAAGGTGGAACTTTTTATAATGATGCAGTTTTAAGAAGTTTTGAACTAATATCTCAAAGAGAGGCTGTCAGACCTGACATTGCCGGATTAATGGGGGCGTATGGAGCAGCGTTGATTGCAAATGAAAGATATGTTGAAGGTAGAGAAAGTACACTTTTGAAGGTAAGAGAGTTAGAAAGTTTCTCATTTTCTACAAATATGAAAAGATGTGAATTATGTAATAATAAATGTTTGCTTACAATCAATACATTTTCGGAAGGTAAAGAATTTATTTCAGGGAACCGTTGTGAAAGAGGGGCAGGGATAGATAAAGGCCAGGAAAATGTTCCAAATCTTTTTGAATATAAATATAAAGAGATTTTCTCATACAAGCCTTTAGAAGAAGGAAAGGCAAAGAGAGGAACTATTGGAATACCAAGAGTTTTAAATATGTATGAAAATTATCCATTCTGGTTTACTTTTTTAACAGAATTAAACTTCAAGGTTATATTGTCTCCAAGATCCTCAAAAAAGATTTACGAGCTTGGAATTGAGACAATGCCTTCAGAATCTGTTTGTTATCCGGCAAAATTAACACATGGTCATATAATGAGTTTAATAAATAAAGGGGTAAAAACAATATTTTATCCAAGTATGCCATATGAAAAATGTGAAGATGTAAATTCAGATAATCACTATAATTGTCCTATTGTTACATCTTATACTGAAGCTTTAAAAAATAATATGGATGTGCTTAGTGCTGATGATGTTAAGTTCATAAATCCATTTCTTCCATTTGACAATAAAGATAGGTTAGTAAAAAGATTATATGAAGAGTTTAGGGATTTCAAGGTAAGTAAAAAAGAGATAGTGAATGCAATTAAAAAAGCATTTAAAGAAGATGAGAAAGTAAAACTAAAAATTAGAAAAAAAGGTGAAGAGGTTCTTCAATACCTTGAAAATACAGGGAAGAGTGGGATTGTTCTTGCTGGTCGTCCATATCATATAGACCCGGAAATACATCATGGTATTCCAAATATCATTACAAGTTTTGGCATGGCTGTTTTTACTGAGGATTCTATATCACACTTGGGAAATATAGATAGGCAGCTGAGAGTTGTCGACCAGTGGATGTATCATACCAGACTTTATGCAGCTGCAAGCTTTGTGAAAACTCATAGAAATCTTGAACTTATACAGTTAAATTCATTTGGCTGTGGTTTAGATGCTGTAACAACAGACCAGGTTCAAGAAATACTTAACAGTAAGGAAAAAATATATACTGTTTTAAAAATTGATGAAGGTAATAACTTGGGAGCAGCTAAGATAAGAATTCGTTCATTAAATGCAGCTTTAGAAGAAAGAGAAAAAAATGGGTTTAAGCCTGTTGATATTGATACAAAATATAAAAAAATATTATTTACAAAGGAAATGAAAGAAAAACATACTATTTTAGCACCCCAGTTGTCACCTATTCACTTCCAATTTTTAGAAGTAGCATTTAATGAATCTGGTTACAAGTTTGAAATATTGCCTACAGTAAATGTGAAAGCTGTAGATGAAGGTTTAAAGTATG
Organism: uncultured Eubacteriales bacterium; assembly: GCA_964470745.1. Classification (GTDB taxonomy): domain Bacteria; phylum Bacillota; class Clostridia; order DSM-8532; family CAYYEC01; genus CAYYEC01. Next base: position 5,878 of record CAYYEC010000031.1, read on the forward strand.
TTAATAATGATGCTTGTTATCCATCTATAATGGTAGTTGGACAATTAATAGAAGCACTGAAATCTGGGAAATATGATGTTAATAATACTTCAGTTATGATTACACAGACTGGTGGCGGATGTAGAGCTACAAATTATATAGGATTTTTAAGAAAAGCTTTAAAGGATGCCGGTTTTTCAAATGTACCGATAATATCTTTAAATGCCAAAGGCATGGAAAAAAATCCGGGATTTACTTTCTCGCCGGGATTGCTAAATAAAAGTTTAATGGCTATTATTTACGGCGATTTATTAATGAGAGTTTTATATAAAGTTAGACCGTATGAAAAGATTAAAGGCTCAGCCAACATTTTATATGAGAGTTGGGTAGAAAGGTGTAAGGAATCTGTTAGAAACGGTAGTTTTAAAATATATAGAGAAAATCTGTATAAGCTTGTAGAAGATTTTGATAGTATTGAAATAGAGGATATTATAAAACCTAAAGTCGGCCTTGTCGGGGAGATATTAGTCAAGTTTCACCCGGCAGCGAACAATTATATTGTTGATATTATTGAGAAAGAAGGAGCAGAGGCTGTAATGCCGGACTTGTTAGATTTTGTACTATACACTGCATATAATGAAATATATAAAGCAGATTATCTATCAGGTAAAAAGACTAATAAGTTTTTTAATAGTATGGCTATTTCTTCAATAGAATATTATAGAAAGCATATGAAGAAAGCTCTAAAAGCAAGTAAAAGATTCCAGGCTCCTAGTTCTATTTATAAATTGGCAGAGGATGCTTCAAAGGTGCTATCTTTAGGAAATCAAACAGGTGAAGGTTGGTTTTTAACTGCAGAAATGATTGAATTGATAAATAGTGGAGTTGATAATATTGTTTGTATGCAGCCATTTGCTTGCCTACCAAACCATATTACCGGAAAAGGTATGATTAAAGCATTGAAAAAGAGGTATCCAAAGACAAATATTACTGCAGTTGACTATGACCCGGGAGCAAGCGAAGTAAATCAACTCAATAGAATAAAGTTAATGCTCTCCGTCGCATTTAAGAATATGGAGGCTGAAAATAGTAGTTTTGATGAAAATTTAGTTTATGGAGAAAATGAAGAAGATAAAAAAGAAACTGTATAAAAAACCATCTTCTCTTTGTTTCTCCAATTTGCCTATTGCCGTTAGCGAAGCGAACTTTTTAAAGTAGTGTTTCTAAGAAATATAGTCTAATACCACATTCATATGAATATTACTTTATAAAGGAAAAAATAAAGCTTTACTAACGGAGGAAAAATGATTAAAAGATACAAATTTAAAAGATATAAGAATTTAAAATCGGTGATAGTGAAAATTATTATATTTATAGTAATTATCTACTTTGGTATGATAGCAGGGTCAGTAGGAGGTAATTACATTTATTATAATGATCATAATATTGTAAAACAGGTTGATGTTGGAAGATTTAAAGATACTTTAAACAGTTCTATTCCACTTATTGATAAAGTGTATAATAGTGGAAAGATTAGTTCAACATTCTCCGGAGAAATAAAAAGATTAATAAAAAGTATATTTGTATTTGATTTATCCAGTCCAGCTACAATACTGGATGCTCAATCACCTATTTTTTATAGCTATCATTCAAACAATTATCAACCATTTATAGCGAAAGCCACTAAAGATGAACGGGAGAATGAGCTAAGTTCATCACAGCAAGATCCCACTACCAATGATGTAGATGACACAGAAGATTCAAATTTAAATAATAGTGCTGGTGATAATAAACAGGATGAAGGAAGTAAAGAATTAGAAAATAATGATGTTGGTCAGCAGCTATTACAGGACGCAAGCAGTATAACATTCGAGGGAGAGGAAAGGGATCTGGATAATTCAGGTATTGTTTCAAACGGAATTGTGAAAATTCAAAATGAGACCAAACTTAAGGTTGATATTAATGAGTTTACTAACAAGTCTTTAAAAATAAATCTGGATAAAAAAGGGCCAAAAGTTCTAATTTTTCACACGCATACAACAGAAAGCTATATAAAAGATTTAACTGAGTTAACAAATAAGGATATTCCTAATCGTTCAACAGATGAAAGATATAATGTTGTTAGAGTCGGCGAAGAACTTGCTCAGAATCTTCGAAAAAAATATAATATAGAGGTAATACATAATGGTACAATACATGATCAGCCTGATTATAACTCTTCATATGCAAAGTCTTTTAAAACTGTAGAACAAATCCTAAGAAGTTATCCATCAATTAAAGTTGTTCTTGACATTCATAGAGATGGGGCAGGAGATGGAAAACTTAGAACAGTAACTAAAGTTGGAGATAAAAATGCAGCACAATGTATGTTCGTTGTTGGGACATCCGCATATGGACTAAGCCATCCAGACTGGAAAGAAAATTTAAATTTAGCAGTAAAAATTCAAGAAAAACTAAATAGTAAGTATCCTGGATTGACAAAGCCAATTTACATAAGTAAGTATAGATATAATCAGCACTTATCTACAGGTGCATTAATCATAGAAGTTGGAGGAGATGGTAATACGTTGGATGAAGCAATTGAAAGTACTAAGTATCTGGCTGAGGCAATTAATAAAGTGTTAGAAGACATTAAATGATAGGATTGTTTAATTTTTGATAGAAGTTAAATAACCCCTATAAAACATAAAAACGCCACTGCAAGTAGGTTGAATAGTATATTTCCGAATTGGCTATAATATATTTTATACTTTCAAAGTTTTAGAGATATTAAATATACGATTAATACTGCATAAAGGTTACAGTTCAGAGGTTAAAAACAAAAGGAAAAAGCAGCGAAGGAAGCTTAGGGACGGATTCTGATGATTCCGCAGCGGAAGTATTTGCACTACCTCTGAACTGTAACGCATAGAGATAAACTAATTTGGAGGAACCTATGAGTAGGCTTGACAAATACAAGTTGAGAAGACAAGTAAGGAGAGTATATTTCTTTTCACTACTTGTTTTTCTAAGTTTGATTTTAATAGGACTTGGAGTAGTTGATTATACATTTAATGGCTTAATGAAAAATGATAATTCAATTGAAATTTTTAATATTGCTACCAATGACCAGATTGTTGAGATAGATTTTATGAATAGGAGGACAGAGATTAACATTACATATTTAGAACGGGATTTTCAAAGGATTGTTGATAAAGTAAAGGACTATATTAAGAAATGAATAAATAGATAGAAAAAATTTTAGGGATAAAAATATTTTTGTCCCTAAAATTTTTTCTATCCCAAATAAGTTTGTTATGGTATAATTCTATAGATATTGTAAATAACATTGTATGCATTTTAAATGCATCTTATATATAAGGAAATTTTGAATTGAGAGGGATTTTGAATGCCAAGTGAAAGACAAAAGAAAATTAGAAATTTTTGCATTATTGCTCATATAGACCATGGTAAGTCCACTTTAGCAGATAGGATGCTTGAAAAAACCGGAGTTTTAACAGAGAGAGAGATGGAAAACCAGGTTCTGGATAATATGGATTTGGAACGCGAAAGAGGAATAACAATTAAAGCTCAGGCAGTAAGAATGGTTTATAAAGCTGATGATGGTATTGAATATATATATAACTTAATTGATACTCCGGGGCATGTAGATTTTAACTATGAGGTATCGAGAAGTCTTGCAGCATGTGAAGGGGCAATATTGGTAGTTGATGCTGCTCAAGGGATAGAAGCTCAGACATTAGCTAATGTATATTTAGCTTTAGAAAACGATTTAGAGATTATGCCTGTAATAAATAAAATAGATTTACCTAGTGCTCAGCCAGATATTGTTAAAAAAGAAATTGAAGATGTAATAGGATTAGATGCAAGTGATGCTCCACTAATATCTGCTAAAAATGGAATGAACATTGAAGAGGTGCTAGCCAAAGTACTAACTGCAATACCATGTCCTCAGGACGATGAAGACCTACCACTAAGAGCTTTAATATTTGATTCCTTTTATGATAGTTATAAGGGTGCAATTGCGTATGTAAGGGTTAAAGAAGGTAGTGTAAAGCCAGGACAGATTATAAGAATGATGTATACTAAAAAAGAATTTGTGGTAACAGAAGTTGGTTATTTCAGACCTGGCAGTTTGGCGCCATGTAATGAATTAAAAGCAGGAGATGTAGGATATATAGCGGCTAGTGTAAAAAACGTAAAGGATACTCGAGTAGGGGATACAATAACAATTGCAGAAAAACCTGCTAAAGAACCTTTACCTGGATATAAAAAAGTAAATTCAATGGTTTTCTGCGGTATTTACCCTGTAGATGGCTCAAGATATGGAGATTTAAGGGATGCTCTTGAAAAGCTGCAATTAAATGATGCAGCACTTACCTTTGAGCCTGAATCTTCTATAGCTTTAGGCTTTGGTTTTAGATGTGGTTTTCTTGGATTACTCCATTTGGAAATTATTCAAGAAAGATTGGAAAGAGAATACAATTTTGATTTAGTAACAACTGCGCCAAGTGTTATTTATAAGGTCACAAAGTTAAATGGTGAGGTGATTTCTATAGATAATCCCACTAACTTACCACCTACTACTGAAATAAAATATATGGAGGAGCCAATTGTTAAGTCTAATATAATGGTTCCAACTGAATTTGTGGGTAATGTCATGGAATTATGTCAAGACAGACGAGGAATTTATAAAGACATGACATATATCGAAGATACAAGAGCCATGTTGACATATGAAATGCCGTTAAATGAAATAATTTATGATTTTTTTGATGCATTAAAGTCTAGAACTAAAGGTTATGCTTCTTTCGATTATGATATGTTAGGATATAGACAGTCAAAATTAGTTAAGCTTGATATCCAATTAAATGGTGAGGTTGTAGACGCTTTGTCTTTTATTGTGCATGAAGAGAAAGCATATGCAAGAGGAAGAAAAATTGCTGAAAAGCTTAAAGAAAACATTCATAAGCAGCAGTTTGAGATTCCAATTCAGGCTTGTATTGGTGGTAAAATTGTTGCTAGAGAAACAGTTCGTGCATATAGAAAAGATGTACTGGCAAAGTGCTATGGTGGAGATATAACGCGTAAAAGGAAGCTTTTAGAGAAACAAAAAGAAGGTAAAAAGCGTATGAGACAGGTGGGTAGTGTTGAAGTACCCCAAGAAGCATTTATGAGTGTACTTAAATTGGACAGCTAAAAGGATGGTAGTTTTATGTATGACATACATGTACATTCAGTATTTTCTCATGATAGTGAATGTACTTTAGATAAATATGCTGAATTAATTGATGCAAAGAAAATTCAAGGAATTGGTTTTGCTGAGCATGTTGATTATACTCCTGATGGAAGTGGATATGGTATTTTTTATTATGACAAATACTATTCAAATATCATGGATTATAGAAACAAAGGATATAAATTCTATGCCGGAGCAGAAATAGGCTATTTTGCAGATGCAAAGAAAGAAATACTTGAAAAATTAAGAAAAGAAAAATACGATTATACAATTTCTTCTGTTCACAGGTCATTAGGGTATTCCTTATCAACAAACAGGAATATTGAATATTTTAGGGATAATACATTATTTAGAAATATACTCGAAAATTATTATGAAAGTATATCTTCCAGTATAAAAGTTAGTGAGTTTGATGTAATTGGTCACATCGGTATTTATAATAGGTATTTAGGTGAAGGATTCTTTGAAAACAATTCAATACCTAATATTATTAAAGCTTTAGAGAGTGATTTAGCTAAGAAATTATCTGTTACAGATAAAATTGTTGAAGTAAATACTTCAGGTTTATTTTCTCCCTCAGAATCTACATTTCCTGGCAAATTCTTTCTTAGTAAATACTATGAATATGGCGGAGAGCTTATCGGTTTAAGTAGTGATGCACATAACGCAGTTAAAGTTGGAAATGGATTTAATGAAGCTATTGAGATGTTAAAAAAAATAGGATTTAAGTATTATGTACTTCCTTGGGATAAGGAAAGATACCTGACCTTATAATTATCAGTAGATAGTTTATGGCTGTTTAGAACCATAAAAAGATAA